>NZ_CDSBKL010000453.1:0-3062 GCF_977115555.1 Aquiflexum sp. | reverse complement strand
ATCAGGTTTCCAAATTCTTCTCCATATCCGGTGCTTCCTCTTGGATTGGTATAGAGGACGACATAGCCGGCGGCAGCCATTGATTGCAATTCATAAGTGAATGATTTGCCATACATCGTGAAAGGGCCACCGTGGATTTCGAGGATCATCGGGTATTTTTTATTCGGGTCAAAATCAGGCGGCGTGATGATCCATCCCTGAACTTTCCTTTTGTCAAAGGATGATTCCCACCAGATTTCTTCCACACTTCCTATTTTTCTTGAGTTAAATAAATCCTCATTGACTCTTGTGAGCCGGTTGGTATTTCCATCTCCCCAAGTACCCAAATCCGCCGGATGGTCCGTTCCTCCAAGGGTGTAGGCAAACCTGTTTGTAGCAGAAACTGTAAACTGACCCACGACATATGGCCTTCCTAGATCCAAGCCCCCAAGTCCCTCGGTGATGGTCCGCACTTTTCCTGTCAAGGCAACATGGCCTATTTTGATATCTCCATGTTCGCCATATTGGAAATAGATTCCACGGCTGTTTTCTTCCCAAGCAATATTTTCAATGTCTCTATCAAGGTCTCCTCCAAGCATTTTGGAGTCGGAACCATCCGCATTCATGACATAGAGTTTGGTTACTTGATATCCCTGGAATCGGTCATCAAATCCTAAATAGGCAATCTTGGTTCCATCTGGAGATAAAACCGGATTGGAATCCGGACCAAATCTTTTGGTCAAGGGAGTGATTTTTCCATCTGCAATGGTAAGCCGGTAAACTTCTGAATTCAACGGTTCGAGTTCATGCTTTTCGTGGAGGTTTGCCGAAAAGATCAAAGACTTTCCGTCTTTGGACCAAATCGGATTTCCATGGTTCATTTCAGAAAAAGTGAGTTGCGTAGGTTTTCCTCCGTCGATTCCCAAAGTAAAAATCTGCGTATTGCCGCTTTTCAAATAACCCGCACCATCGCTCCTGTAATTCATTTGATCAATGTAAATCGGCGCATCGTTCCATTTTGCTCCCTCAGGTTTTGTGGGGATTTTTAGCAAAGTTGACTTGTTTTCTTTTGGGACAAACATGGAAAAAGCAAGTTGCTTATCGTCCGCCGACCAAGAAACCTCACCGGGTGCTATGGCTGTATTGGTCAAAGCGACTGTTTCTTTGGTGTCTAGGTACATCAGGAAAAGCTTCATTTTTTCATCCTGCATGTTGGATTTGAAGACAATCCTGCTGCCGTCATGTGACCATCTTGGCATAAAATCACGGTGATTGCCTTGGGTCAGCGGCCTGTTTTGACTTCCGTCAAAATTGACCATCCAGAGATTGGAGAGATCACTGTCAGTCATGATATCCTTGAAATTGCGGACATAGATGATCTTGCTGCCATCCGGTGAAATCTGCGGATCGGAGACATATTCCAGATCAAAAAGATCCAAGAGTGCTAAGTTGGACTTTGTCTGTCCCAATGCTTCAAAAGAAAGCAGGAGAAAAAATAGCGGAAGATAAAATAGGAGGCGTTTCATATTGGGGAAGTTTGATTGATTAAGAAAATGGATTTTGGTTGAAATCGAAATTAATATAAGGCATTCCTTTTTAATAGCCTAAAGTGAAAACCAAATGAAATACCCAAACTCAGATTGAGTATGGAAAGGAAAGTACAGGATTCTTTTCGTAATGGAAAATTGCAGATTTCAGAGTATATTCATTTTTAAAACCAAACAGTCATTTCATTTATAGAATACTGCTATTGTCTTTCTTTAGAAATCCTGTCCTTGCTCTTGATTCAAAAATATACCCTATCAGGTATATAAATCATTATTTTTAATATTTTATACCTTTTATGGTATAAATAAATACAAAAACTCTATTTTTACACCCGATAAGGTATAGATTATGGAATTAGCCAAATTTGTCAAAGAGAAAAGAAACGCCGTGAAGCTAACCCAACCGGAGTTGGCCTTAAAAGCAGGCGTCGGATTACGGTTCCTTAGGGACTTGGAACAAGGAAAAAAAACCTTGAGAATGGATAAAGTAAACCAAGTCCTATCCATGTTTGGACATCAATTAGGCCCGGTACCTGAAACCAAAATAGACGATGAGCAATAGAACTGCAAATGTACTCATGCATGGTATTCCGGCAGGAAAATTTGTTCAGGACGATACGGGGTATCATTTTACTTACACGCCTGAATATCTTGAAAGGAAGGGAGCTGAACCAATAAGCCTTACACTGCCACTGCAGCAGGAGTCTTTTCATTCCCTGACCATGATTCCGTTTTTTGATGGATTGATTCCGGAAGGTTGGTTGTTGGATATTGCGGTTAAGAATTGGAAGTTGGATGTCCGTGATCGGATGGGGCTTTTATTGCTTTGCTGTAAAGACACAATAGGAGCAGTGAGTATCGAACCTGAAAAAGTGCTGACATAATGGAAAAAAGATGCCTTTATTGCTATCAGCTATTGGCTGAATCTGAAACGGATTTCCATGCCAAATGCAGCAGAAAAATTTTCGGATCAGCCATTCCTCCGGAACTTCCTTTTTCTGAAGAAGAAATGGAGCCCTTAGCAAAAACTGTGATCGAAAATCAGACAGGATTGACAGGAGTTCAGCCTAAGCTTTCTCTACATTTGAACACAGAAAAAAATGGTCCCGGTCGGTTTACAATTGTGGGACTTTGGGGTGGCTATATTCTAAAACCTGCCTCTTTCAATTATCCCCAACTTCCGGAGGTGGAAGACCTCACGATGCATTTGGCCCAGATCGCCAAGATCAAAGTTGTCCCACATTCCCTCATCAGAATGAAATCCAGTAATCTAGCCTACATCAACAAAAGAATAGACCGGTCAAAAAAAAGTAAAATCCACATGGAAGACATGTGTCAGCTGACACAAAGATTAACCGAGGATAAATACAGAGGTTCATATGAACAGATAGCCAAGACAATCCAAAAATATTCTAAGACACCAAAATTAGACTTGGTCAATTTTTACGAAGAGGTTTTGTTCTGCTTTTTGACAGGAAATGCCGACATGCACCTTAAAAATTTCTCTCTGATCTATCAGCCAGGTCTAGGTCCGGT
>NZ_CDSBKL010000452.1:0-3090 GCF_977115555.1 Aquiflexum sp. | reverse complement strand
CCCAGGTCTTTTTCGTGCGGCAACAATAAATCCTTTAAAAGTGATTCGGGATTTTTTGACTGGGCTTCTTTTGCTACAGAAAAATTCCAGGATTCTTGCATGCTCAAATTTAATTAATTCTACCATTAATCCGGTTTGGTTTGTGGCTTTTGGCGAAAGGTTTTACCTTGGAATTTACTTTAAGTAGGCGATGAAATACCCGATTTACTTGGATTACAACGCCACCACACCCTGTGCACCTGAGGTAGTTGATGCCATGATTCCTTGGTTTGGACAGCACTTCGGCAATGCCGCAAGCAAAAGCCATGCTTATGGTTGGATGGCGGAAGATGCAGTGGAAACCGCCCGTGAACAAATCGCCAATTTGATAGGGGTCAAACCGAAGGAAATCATTTTTACATCAGGGGCTACTGAAGCCATCAATTTGGCCTTGAAAGGGATTTTTGAATTTTATCGGGGTCAAAAGCAACATTATATCAGCTGCCAAACAGAGCACAAAGCCGTATTGGACACATTGGGACACCTAGAATCACATGGTGCGGAGGTCACTTATCTTCCTGTCAACCAATATGGTGAAGTCGATTTGGAGGAATTGAAATCAAGTATACTGCCCCATACCAAAATGATAGCTTTGATGTGGGCAAACAATGAGACCGGCCTTATCCATCCTATAGATGAAATCAAAAAAATAGCCCAAGAGAAAGATATCATCCTTTTTACAGATGCGGTTCAGGTTGCAGGGAAAATGCCAATTGATTTGAAGGGAATTCATCTGATGGCCATTTCTGCCCATAAAATGTACGGACCAAAAGGAATTGGAGCGCTTTATATCCGACACAACCATCATCTTCCAAAACCTTTGACATTGATAGATGGGGGAGGCCACGAAAAGGGATTCCGAAGCGGAACGCTCAATGTGCCAGGGATTGTAGGGTTTGGAAAAGCAGCTGAACTCCGATCAAAAAATCAGTTGGCAGAGGCTGAACGCTTGGAAAAGCTACGGAATCTGCTGGAAACAAAGATTTTGGAAATAGAAGGAACAAAAGTAAATGGGAGTTTGGAAAACAGACTCAGCCACGTTTCCAATATTTCCTTTGCAGGAGTAGAAGGAGTGGAGCTTCTCCAAAGGGTAAACAAAGAAGTTGCGGTGAGTTCAGGTTCTGCTTGTACGAGTATTTCTCCAAAACCATCCCATGTTTTGGCTGCCATGGGAATTGATCCCGATTTGGGAAGGGCGTCGATCCGTTTCAGTTTGGGTTTAAATACTACCGAGTCTGAAATTATTTTTGCGGCTGAGTATATCAAAAAAATGGTGGAAACATTGAGGAAAACCTAGCTGCTACTTTTCAGTTTTTGATAATCTTCGATGGTGTCGATGTCGATTGCGCCCTTAGGAAAATCTATAGTTTCCAAATCATCCTGATGCGACAACACCAATTTTTTGGCGCCTTCATTTCCGGTTAAGGAAAGTAGTTCCGGAAAATACTTTTTGGTGAACAATACCGGAACACCGAATGTGCCATTATAACTGCAAGCAATAATATTACTATGTGTATTTAATTTATTTTCAATCAGTAAGTTAAGAATTTCATTATTTACAAAAGGCTGATCCGAAAGCATCAAGATTACTTGGTCAATTGCTTCATTTTCTATCAAATACCTCAATCCCTTTTGCATGGAAGAGGCCATGCCATCCTGCCAAATTTCATTGATTACCTGAGGAATCTGAAAGTGCTTGATATAGTCAGAAATCATAAGGGCATTTGCACCCAAAACAAGGACGCAAGATTGGGTAAAAGATTTTTGCGCAGCTTCAATCGCAATTTCTAACAGTGTTTTTCCATTGAACTCAAGCAACTGCTTGGGTTGTCCCAATCGGGAAGAACTTCCTGCTGCCAAAATGATGACTCCGGTTTTGATTTCAGTTTTCATCTGTCCTCATGGATTGGTCCGATTTTGTTTCTCAAAAAATCAGGTTTTTTGTTGGCCAAAACAGCTTTGATCTCGGCAAGGGCTGACAATGCAATTTCCTCAGATCCTTCTGCCCCGATGTCAAGACCAATAGGGGCATAGATGTTTTCGGTTGGAACTTTGGTTCCTTCTGATTCCAACCTTGCAATCAATTTGTCTGTTTTCTTTTTTGGACCCAAAATCCCGATGTAGGGGAGGGAATAGGGAATCAAATCTTTCAATACCACAGCCTCATATTCAAAGTTATGGGTCATCAATAATGCGACCGTGTTTTTGTCAGGTTTTAAGCCTCCAACAGCCTTATCGGCCGGTTCTATGATGATTTTGGAAGCAGTCGGAAATCTTTGGCTCGTAGCGTGGTTTTTCCTTCCATCGATCAACGTCAATTCCCAGCCCAATAAGGAAGCCATTTTCGCAACAGGAATGGTGTCATTGCCTGCGCCAAATAGAAAAAGATGGATTGTGGGGCTTAGGACTTCATAGAAAACCCAAATTTCTTCAGGATTTTCATATTGCTTGAGACTGCTCACATTATCCCCATCAATGACCCTGAATTCTTTTTGAATCTGTTCCAATAATTTCGGTTCCAAAGTTTCCGGTTTACCACTGATTTCATTTGCTTTCCAAACCAATCTTGTACCCAACTGTTCTGCCCGTGCATTTTTCAGCGAAAAGGCCGTCACCAAAACACCTGGAATGCGATCTTCAAGGGCTATTTTCAACAATTCAACCGGATTGGAGACATCTTCAAAATCAAGAGGTTCTATGAGTACTTGAATAATCCCATTGCAACCAAGGCCAACACCAAACTTTTGGTCATCTTCGTCAGTGGTGTCGTAGGTGACAAGCATTGATTTTTGCTGAAAAATTACCGTTTGGGCTTTTCTTAGAGCATCACCCTCAAGGCAGCCACCACTGATCGCCCCTGTCAATTCCCCATCCTCGGTGACGAGCATTCTTGCACCAGGTCGTCTGTATGCTGAACCGTCGACTTTTACCACTGTTGCCAAGGCTGCTTTTTGCTTTCGGACTTTACAGTTTTGGTAAGCATGTAAAATCTGTTGAAGGTCTTTCATATGAAATTGTTTGACTATCGTATTGTTGGCTAATTTGGTAAAG
>NZ_CDSBKL010000451.1:0-3093 GCF_977115555.1 Aquiflexum sp. | reverse complement strand
GTGATGTCAGCAGGTAATGATTATGGTGATGCGAATTTAAATTTCCCGGGTAGTTTTTCCTTTCCATCTAAAGCGGTTACTGTAGCGGCTTTGGATTTCAACTGTCATAATATTATCGGATTTGCTCCATATTCTAATTTTGGAACATGTGCTAAATGGGCTGCTCCTGGAAGTAACATTTATTCAACATTGCCAGACAATGATTACGGATATATGTCTGGAACCTCCATGGCATGTGCGCTAGTAGCGGGGATAATTCACGCTAGAAATGACCTACCTTCCTACCAAGAATATATAACGTTTCATGGTCAGGATTATAAAATCCCTCACTTATAACAGATTGCAAGGGTAGATTTTCCTTGCTCTTCGTTAATAGTGTTCATGTATTTTGTATTCTTTCTTTTTAAATCAATCTTCAAATTTTGATTCTTAACAGCTTTAATGAAGTCAGGTTCATTTTTGAATCCATCAAAAATTGGATTTTGGGTAATAAAAAATATGTCGACCCAATTATTTTTTTCAGCTATTTCAAGTGATTTCAAACAGTTACTTAGATCTCCTTTCATGGCATAATATTTTACCATATCAAAATAATCGTCTGGATCCTGACTATTGTTTTTAATGTTGCTTACCAAGTATTCTTTGCATCCATCAATTAGTAATTCTGACTTAAATTTGTTTTCCTTGATAATTTTTTCAAGGTATCCCAAATACATTATTGGGCGATTTATTCCGCAATTGATTGAATTTTGGTCGGATTGAAAGGCAAGATTCAAATTCAAATAGGCAGCTTCAAAATCTCGGCAAAAGAAATAAATCTTTCCTGCACTTAATCTCTTAAGACTTTCTTCCTCTTCGAGATTCATGATTTTTGTTACAATTCCCTTAGCTTCATTTAGCTCATTTAATCCAATTAAAGAGTATGCCAATTGTTCATATCCTTCAATAGATGGTTTTATTTTTATTGATTCCTCGAGCCAACAGATTGCATTTTGGTAATCTTTTAATAGCCGATAATTCCAACCAACTGTTAGTAAGGAAAGGTAGAGTTGTGGATTTAATTTTGAAGATTTGTCTACATAAAAAAGAGAGGAATCGATCTTTCCTAATACCAAAAGCGTGGATCCCAAATTTGCTAAGGCCCTACTATTGTTGTCGTTTATAGAAACAGCTTTCTTGAAATAGTTTTTTGCAGTCTGGTATTCTATTTTGTAATAATTCGCGCTACCGAGTGAAACATACGCATCGGAATACGCACTGTCAATTTGAAGTGTTTTATTACTGTAATAGATACTTGAATCTAACCAGTATTTTTCACCTTCATTATAATAATGATGTTGAACAAAAGCATCAGCTAATCCCTGATAGGCTTCTTTGAAATTTGGAGACAAACTCAATGCTTTCCGAAACAATTTGATTGCTTGTTGATTTTCTTTCTCTTCATATTTTAGGTATTTTCTTCTTCCTGATATATATGCTTGATAGGCATCAGAATTGTCAGTTGGGTTGGAATTAAGCTTTTCAATTTCTGAAACCGTCAACTTTACACCTAATAAACTAGATATCTGTAAAATAACCTGTCTGTTAAATTCCAAAATACTTAACATTTCAGAACCTATTTCAAAGTTTTCAGACCATAACACTTTGTCACTTTTTCCTTCAAATAGCCTAATATTTACTTTTCTTTTTGTCCCATTACCACTTATGTTGCCGACTAACAAATATTCAGCCTTTAATTCGTTTGAAATGGTTTTGGCTGATTGATTATTGATATTGTATTGATTTGAACTTCGTGGATCAATGATGCCTATAGATGAGATGCTCGAAAGTCCGTTTAGTAAATTGTCAGTGAGGGTGATGTTCAAAGAATCGTTTAAAGTGGGATATTCAATTTCAGAAAAAGGCAATATTGCGATTGATTTTTCCTGTTTAGCCATCAACTTACTTATTGAAGTATTATGATAAATACCAAATCCCACCAATGTCAAAGTCAATACGACCAATCCACCCACCATTACCTTCTTCAGCCTGCTTTCCATCAACTTAAGCAAAACTCCTCTCTTAGGTACAGTTAGCCCTTCATTTGTCAAGGCAAATACCTCCATTGGTTCCTTAACATTTTTCAAACTGAATTTTCCAAGCGAAACTGATTTCAAAGAAGAATTTTCATCTATGTCCTCGTGAATTTTTTTTGAGAAAAACACCGATCCAGGAGAGCCCAAAGTCTGTAACCTAGAAGTTATATTGACCGCATCCCCAAAAACATCATGGTTGTCCAAAATAACCTCCCCGTAATGTATTCCTATTCTTAGGCTGATTTCCTTGGATTCGAAATAATGCTTTTGAAGTTCATAAGCGGCAGCAACCGCATCTTGGGAATTTGAAAAAAAACATAATACCCCATCTCCCAACTCCTTGATCAATCTACCATGATGGATTTTGAGGATTTCCTGATGAATTTTGGAATTTTTCTTTACCAATTGAAAAGCAAGCTCCTGATTTGCACCCATCATGGCGGTATATCCGACGATATCGGAAAACATAATGGCTGCACAGGTTCGTTTTGGCTCGTTTTTCATCACTCAAAAAATCAATGTTCCGAACGTTGTCGGATTAGTTTGGTTTTGTAAATTTCAGGATTTTCCCCATTTGGTTATTATCACTGATAAGTGGATAAAATTGTCCTTAATTTAGTTTGACTTGAAAGTATCAAAATATTGTTAGCCCTTAATTATCAATTTGTTCCTTTAAATTAATAAATTAAACTGGCATTAATTGCCAGTTTTCAAGTTAATTGAATTTTCAGCCAAAGACCCATGTTTAACCAAATCAATTATGGAAAAATCATTCACCCAATTTTCAGTATTTCTGTTTGTTTTAATCGTTGCTTTTTCTTGTCAATCGCAATCGAATGAATATAATCCTGATGATATAAGTCTGAACTGGCAACTTGAACAAAACAAAATCTCTCCTGAACAATTCCACCAAGCTAAATTTACGCTTAAGAATAAAGGAAATGTTCCTTTACCGCCGGATTCGGAAATTTATTTCAATACCATTTTTCTATCGGTAAATCCTCAGGTTTTGGATTCT
>NZ_CDSBKL010000450.1:0-3093 GCF_977115555.1 Aquiflexum sp. | reverse complement strand
GTACATTTTGGTTGGAAAACGTCACCCCGCCGTACATCAGGTTGGTTTCATTGGCATTTACATGTCCAAAAACTCCCCTAAAAAAGGCGTCCAAATGCCATTTTTTCCATTGAAGTTGATTGTGCCAACCCATCCACCATCTGGGAACAGTCTGACCTTGCGGCACATAATCTGCTCTCCAATCCTGTTGATTGTTGTTCTGTTGAAGAATCCATTTTCCTGTATTGCGGTCAATACCCAAAAACTCCAGCGCCCGGCCAGTCCCGATCTGCTCGCCGGTTTTGAGGATATTGTATTGGGAAAGTAGCCCCCCCACTCCAATTGCTCTTGTCACTCCTATGTCAATTCCTTCGAGACTGGTGAATTCAGCATCCAAGTCTTCCCATTCGGATTTTAGGAAGGTGGCATTGATCCTGCTTTGGTAAAATACATTACCGATTTTTACTGCATTTAACCCGATAACCCACTCAGTACCCCTGTTCCTTATCTCTCCAAAATTCTGGTAAGTAAACGGATAATAGGAATTCCAGTCAGTGTAATCCCAATCAAATGCCCGCATGAGGTTGATGAAATCCGAAGAACGGCTCGTAAAGAACCTCAGTTCAGCAAATAATTTATTGTCAAGGAAAGAACCACTACCTCCTATTTCCCATTGATGGGTGTCTTCCCACTTCAAATCTGGGTTGGCAAAGTGGGTGAAATTCACATTAGGCTCAATCTGCAATATAGTTTTGCTAAGTCCCGTCCGGTCCGGAATCAAACCGGTATGGGAATAGGAGGTGAAAACCAGGAATTTTTGACTGAGGCTGTATTTCAGATCTAATCCAAAGAACTGCCCCCAGCCGGCATTTTCTCCCAGATTAGAGGATGATTCAGGTTGGTACAGAAAGTCAAAATATAATCTATTCTTCCAATTGGAATGCATAAAAAAACCCAACGCATTCAAAGTATATTCTCCGTATTGGGGATTCAATGTTTGCTCTATGATCGTATTTTCAGGTTCAAATAGTCTAAAAAGATTGGTGCCTGTTTGGTCATAGGTTATCTTTTGGGAGGTAAAACGGATACCCGGATTGAAAGTAAAGTCATTGGTTTGGATCAAATAATCGGATGATAATTCCAAAAAAGTGCGGTCATCTTCTCTTATTTTACTTCTCTGAAAAGTCCCTGCGTCATTACTTAAACCAATGATTCCGTCAAAATAGAACTGGTCTTTTATCGTTCCGACTTTGCCGATTCTTCCACTTATTGTCCATTGCGGAAAAGGATTGGCAGTAATATTTGCTTGGAACATATTCATTTTGGAACCCAGGGTATTTTCATCCGCATTCATTCTCAGCCAAGGATTCCCTCTAAAATTAGTGTAAGTATTGACTTGCTGATCCAATGAAAAAGTTGGGTTCATGCCCACCGCTGCCTGAAAAAAATCAGAATTGCCTATTTCGGAATCTCTATCCACAATCAAAGTTGAAAGCCCTGCTTTGATTTTACTTTTCCAAAACGAATAACCAAGGGCACCATATATACTTAACTGCTTGAAGCCTGTTTTCTTTTGGATACCCTCCACATTCCGGTGACTGAGGATTACTTTAGAATCCAAATTGCCAGAGCGGTAACCGAGTTTCAGACCGGTGTTGGTGGACCAAGCTGTTTGTGTCAAGGCTTCCAGCCAATCCGTTTCACTGTTGCCAAAAGTTGTTCCAGGAGGTGCCTGATTCCTGAATTCCTGCGCATTGAGGTTGTCATAGGGTCTTTGGTAGTTTTCCATGCTGACATTTTGAAGAAAAGTTACCGAAAGCCCTTTTTTCCTATTACCGGAAATGGTAGCATCAAATACGCCTGCTGCGGCCTGCAAACCCATTTCTGCCAATTGACTCCCTCTCCTGACCCCAATAGAATCGATCAAAAATGGATCAAGCATATGCCATGATAATCCCGGCATGCCATCGATCATCAACATAGGCTGCATCCTGCCGAGAAAAGTATGGTAACCGCGGTAAACCATGTCAAAGTTACCATTGGGATTGGATCCGGGCCTTGATACCAATAGTCCAGGAATCTGACCCTGTATAGCTTGTGGCAAAGAAAGAATAAGCCCCTGATTGAATGGCTTTTGTTCCCTCCTTAGGCTGTCAGATTCTTGGGCTTTTGAAACAAAAGCGAACAAAAAAAGACTTGTTGAAATAATCAAAAACCGAAACATTTGTATTTAGGTTGTTTTGGGAATTGAAATTAAATATAGGCTTTATAGTTATTTTTTTCATGCGATTGTAATTGGATTTTCATATTTTTAGCAAAACCCTATTAACCCATGAATAAAATCGGATTTAATGTTTTGGCTTGGTCGGCAGCGATGTCTGATGACCTCAAACCTATTTTGGATAGATTAAAAAAAATCGGTTATGATGGTGCTGAATTTTTTGTCGGTTCCGACGATATCCCCGCTTACAAAAGCATCGGTGAGCATTGCAAAAATATCGGTTTGGAAGTGACCACTGTGTTTGTGCTCAGTCCGGAAGAAAACCTTGTCAGCCCCGATCCAGCTGTCCGTCAGGCCGGGCTTGAAAAAATCAAATGGACCATAGACCGATCGCATGACTTGGGTTCGCAGGTACTCTGTGGGCCATTCCATTCGGCTTTTGCCACTTTTACCAAAGCTGCCCCGCAGGAAATCGAGTATGCCCGCAGTGCCGAAATCCTCCATCAGGCAGGCGATTACGCCGCACAGGCAGGAATTCTGCTGACTCCAGAAGCCCTCAACCGCTTCGAATGTTACCTCTGCAATACCATGGAGCAACTGTCCCATTTGCTCAAAATCGTCAACCATCCCAATGTCAAAGCGATGTTTGACACCCATCATGCGAATATGGAAGAGAAAAAACTGGGAGAAGCCATCCACCGCATCGCTCCTTACCTTGCCCACTTCCATATCAGCGAAAACGACCGTGGCACGCCAGGTTCAGGGCATGTACCTTGGGACGAGACTTTTGCTGCTTTGGCCGCGATCAAGTACAAAGGTTGGCTGACCATCGAGGGATTCACAAGAAACGATCCTGATTTTGCCAATGCCATCGGGGTTTGGAGGCAATTTTC
>NZ_CDSBKL010000449.1:0-3093 GCF_977115555.1 Aquiflexum sp. | reverse complement strand
ATGGTAATTTATGCCGGTAAAGAGGGGAAAGACATCACCGAAACATGCAACAACCTCAAAGACATCTGCACAGATTCTTTCAAGAAAAAGATAACAGAACAAGATGAATCCAAATAATATCGCTGACTTTTTTTCTTGGTTCTGGTTTTTGCCTGAGACCTTCAAGACTTTTGAATGGGAAAACCTTTGGGCGCTGCACCTCATTTGGATCGCTCCATTGATTTTGGTTTTGAGAAAATTTGTGAAATTCCTCAAAAACCCTGTTCTAGAGCTTTCTCTGCCTGGAACAGTTTCCCAAAACAATCCATGGACTTACCTTCGGTTGATTCCGGGGCTGATGTTTATCCTCGCAGTTTGGATGATTATTATTGCCTTGGCACGCCCTCAAAAAAGCAATGAAAGGGTCGAGCAGTCCACAGAGGGAATTGACATCATGATCGTAATGGATATCTCAGAATCCATGGACCTGCAGGATTTCAAACCCAACAGACTTGAAGCCGCCAAAGAAACAGCGATTGACTTTATCAACGGACGCTTTGGAGACAGAATCGGAATGGTGATATTCTCAGGAGAAGCTTATTCGCTAGCTCCTTTGACCACAGATTATGCCCTGCTTACAGACTTGGTCAAGGACATTTCATTCAATATGATGGATGCCAAGGGTACTGCGATCGGATCCGCTTTGGCAGCGGGAACCAACCGGATGAGAGAATCAGAATCAAAAAGCAAAGTTATGATCCTATTAAGCGATGGAGAAAGCAATGCCGGTAACGTCGATCCACTTTTTGCTGCACAGTTGGCTGCGGCTATGGATATCAAGATTTACACCATTGCAGTGGGCAAAGACGGTATGGTTCCTTATGGCGTAGATTTCTTTGGCAGACCGCAGATGGTCGAAAGCTACTTGGACGAATCTACTCTTAGAGAAATTGCAGGAATCGGAAACGGGGAGTTTTTTCGGGCTTCTGACGACAATGCCTTGCAACAGATTTTTGATCAAATAAATACCTTAGAAAAAGCCGAAATCCTGGAATCTCGGTACAAGGAAACGACAGATTATTATAGAGTATATCTCTTTTGGGGAATTCTGTTGTTCTTAGCTTGGCTTGGATTGAAGAGTACTTTCTTCAATAACTTTTTGCTGGATTGAAAAAATATCAAACCCCTACTTTCTCCTTCCAATCTTCCAACCTCCTGTCCATCACCTTGAACCACAGAGGCGGAAACAAGGCCAAAATAATCATGGCTGAATAGCCTTGGGGTAGCTGTGGGCTTTCATCGTAATGATTCAGCACCTGATAGCGCTTATGGGCAAAAGCATGGTGGTCGGAATGCCGCTGAAGCTGGAACAACAAGAAATTGCTGACCAAATGACTCGCATTCCAAGAGTGCAAAGGAGTTACTTTTTCATACCTGCCGTTTGGCAATTGCTTTCTCGCCATCCCATAATGCTCAATGTAATTTACCAATTCCAACAAACTGAATCCAAAGAAACTCTGTGCAAAAAACAAAACCGGAACTTCCCACACAAACCTGTCTTGCAGGAATGAAAACCCAATGGTAAAAACCCCCACAAATGCCAATGGAAGCAGAGTAAACCGGATCATCTGATTTTGGCTTGACCATACCGTAAGTCCCTTTTTGTGAAGTCTTTCCTTTTCCAATTCAAGGGCACTCAAATACCCATCTTTGACAGACCTCCACCAAAAGCTATAAAAAGTCTCCCCAAACCTGCTCGTAGCAGGGTCTTCCGGAGTTGCTACCCGAACATGATGTCCCCTGTTGTGCTCAATGATAAAGTGCATGTAGCAGACAGTCATCAATAAAACCTTGGCGTAAAACTGCTCCACGGCTTCGGGTTTGTGGCCCAACTCATGCGCTACAGTTATTCCTATTCCCCCGGTTACCAAGGCCAAACCGGTGGAAAAAGCCAACCATTCAGCCAAAGACAAAGGATTATTTGCCACAGCATAAAAACCCCAAACCAAAACCCCAAGCTGCACATATACCCAAATGAATGTCACCAAGCGATAGAACCGCTCTTTAGAAACATCGGAGATTTCATTTTCTGGAATATTGGTCCTGTCGGTTCTGATGAGAAAATCCAGAAAAGGCACCAAAATAAAAACAAATGCATGGATCAGAAGCAAATTCCACCCACCCAAATAAAAACCTCCAATCAACAAGACAGGTAGGATAAAGGCTGCATAAAACCCGATTTTTTTAAGGTGCTTCATAGCTTGAAGTTAGGAAATGGGAATTGAAAAAAAAAGCATACGCCATCCCCGGTATCCAAAGCCAAAAATCGCCATTTCCTTATTCAGAAAAGATATCTTTTGTCAAATCCTCAAACAGAATGTAGGTAGCATAGAATGTAATCGGGATGGTGACCAATAACCCCAACCCTAGCGTGAGAATACCCAACAAATTGATAATGATTAAGATCAATGTGAAAACAAAAAATTTCCACCACCTCACAGTGATCAATTTTCGGCTTTCTTCCAATGCTGTCCAAAAATCAAACCCACCAAATAAGGCCATCAGGACTGCAAAGCTATATCCCACCGCGAGATAAATACCCGGAACCAAAAATGCAAAAAGTCCCAAAGCCACCAATATCTGTCCAATCAGCCATATAGAGAAAACCGGCATATAAAAACTGAAACCTTTAAAGAAATCAGGATAGATCACCGGCATTCCCAAACTGACCCTATTAGCCACCAGGTAAAAACCTGAATACAAGGGTGGTGCCAAAAACAACGCAAATACAAAAGCAAATTGTTCCAAGTAAATACTTGCCAAAAGTTGAAGTGAAATGATCAGCATGGTATATGCCACGCTCAACACCGGTTGCTTGAGAAACATTTGCCAAGCCCTTTGAAAAATGTCCTTGAAATCAAAATCGTAGCCCGTAACCCTAAGTTGTTCTAATTTTTCTTTACTCATTTATAAGACCAGAGATGTGAGATTTGAGACTTGAGACATGAGATTTGAGAAAAATTCGAAGCTCGGTATGAAAGGAATATTCAATTATTTAAATCCATTTATCATCAAGAAAACGATACAAATAACCCAATAACCATTTAACCATTC
>NZ_CDSBKL010000448.1:0-3129 GCF_977115555.1 Aquiflexum sp. | reverse complement strand
AAATAAGCTGCTGATTCACTTTTTCACTGTACCAGAAAGTAGTCGTGACGATGACCTCCATCTTTCTCCCGTTGGCTAAGTAATCAGAAAATAATTTGATCGATTCCGCAAGTGCATTCCCATTGACCTCGGATTCTCCAATATTTTCTCCAAATCTGATAATCAGGATGTCGGGACTAAAATCTCGGAGATGATCATAATAAGAAAAGTCAAAGGATTCAAAGCCTCTTTCAAAAGGATACACGTTTTCCCTTTTCAGATTAGCCTCCGGCTTTATAGATTTGACCAAAGAGCCTAAGACAGAAAAATAATCTTTGTCCCTAGCACTTGCTGCCATGCCCCAATCTCCGTTCCCACCGATTTCAGAAGCCGGTGGATGCCAGGTAATGCTGTTTCCGATAGCAAGTATTTTGGGATCAGATTTTGTCAAAGATGGGTTTTCCCTTGGTTCCATACATGAATTCAGTCCCAAAAAGAAAACCCAAAATATTACCTTGACAATCTTGTTCATTTATTGATATTTATTCCTTTCAAAAAGGAATTCTGACATTCAACGCAATATTTCTTCCCATCTGATTGACGCCAAAAGGCCTAAACAGGGAAAGGTGATCCAAGTAAGCTTTATTCAAAAGGTTGGTTCCACTGACATAAATATCCATGGTGTTGCTTCCGATTTTTAGGTTCCCACCGATATTCATCCCCAAAAGGAAATAACCCGGAGTTGCTTCTTCCAAAGGCGCAGCTCTTTCCTGGTCAAAAACCAAAGAACCCAATAGGCTGATGTATGGTTTTTGGAGAATCCCGATATCTTTCAACCTGAAATCTACATTTTGATTCCAACGGAATGCCGGAATATAAGGCAGGTAAGTCATGTCATTTCTTCTCTGTCCGATGACCATGGCGTACGAAGTCGATCCACTGATCCACTTGATGGATGTTGGCTGGATATCCAATTCTATTTCGCCGCCATAAAGTCTCGCATCTGCCTGCTCAAATGACCATATATCCAAATCTTCCTGCACTTCTCCGGTAGGGGCAAAGAAAATATAGTTGTTGATGCTGTTATAAAAAACTTCTCCAGAAAGCGCAAATCCTTTGCCGCTGTAACGGATACCAAAGTCAGTCTGAATGTTTTGTTCTCTTTCAAAGGACGCATTTCCTTTTTCAAATCTTCTGGTTCCGGGATGTACCCCATTGGAAAACAATTCCGCCAAATCGGGAGCCCTGAAACCCTGCGCAATGTTTAACCTGAATCTCCATTTGTCATCCGGTCTAAAGGTAGCCCCACCACTCGTGGTCACTCCATCGAATGTCCTCTCAAGTTTCCTGTCTTCAGGTTCTCCAGGCAAGATAAACCCAAAATCGATAAAATGAGGAGCACTTGCATCTACATTTACTTTTCTATAATCATACCTCAATCCACCTTGAATTACCCATTTATCTTTGTTGTAATTCAAAAGCCCATAAACTGAACGGTCGTCTTTTCTGGCATCAGGGATAAGGAATTCCAAAGCGTCGTCGTAGTTGATGGTATTGAGAACAAAACCCTGAACCCCAAAGATTGCCTCCAAATGTGGATTCAAGGACTTGAAGTACTTGAGGTCGTACATGACATTGGTCTGGTTCAATCCCAAATCCACGTTTGCTCCACCGGATTCCAATTCTTCTCTGAGGTTTTTGTGTAGGCCAAAAGTAGCTTTGAACTTATCCTCTCCCAAAAACACATTGGTCTCGGAGGAGAAGAAATGGTCTGTCACATTTTGATAAGGAACTTGGGTACTGCGGTCTCCTCTAAAAGTTGCCAACTCATCTATGGCGTTTTCATCCAAAATTCCGAGCTTCTGTTTCATGTACGTATACCTGAGTCGGGTATCACCCCATTTCTTTTGAAGACCGACACCTGCTTTCAGATTTTGGGTATTGAATCTTGTGTTTCCCATAGTCCTGCCATCACCGTCAATGTAATCGGCATGGGATTCCAAGGCCCCGTTCATGGACCATACAAAACCATTTTCTCCGGCTCCTTTCACTCCGACCTCTGACCGAAGTCCAAGGTTATTGCTGTATCCACGCAAGTTGACATACCCGTCAACATCGCCTTGGGCAGCATCTTTTTCCTCTATCAAGTTGACCACACCTGCCATCGCTCCTGAACCATAAATCAAGGAAGCAGGACCTTTGATCAGCTCCACATTTCCTATACCTGTTTCGGTCAATCCCAATCCATGGTCAGCACCCCATTGTTGGTTTTCAAACCTTCCTCCTTGGTATACTGACAACACCCTGCTGAAAGAAAGGCCTCTAATTACAGGTTTGCTGATGCCGGGTCCCAAAGAGATTTCATTTACTCCCGGGGTTCTGGTCAATGCTGTCATCAGACTTGGTGAAGGCATTTTGAGAATTGCCATTCGGTCCACCTTTTCGATGCTGATCGGTGAACTTTCCTTGCTCATAATATAAGCGCCAGAAATCACCACTTCGTCAATATTGGTGGTGGATTCTTCCAGTTGGATGACCAGGGACTTGGCCGAATTGCCAGGCCTGATTGTTTGTACCTGAGTGGAATATCCGATAAATGAAATCTGGAAAGTAATGTTTTTCTCAGGAAGAGAGTTGATTTTAAAGTTTCCATCCAAGTCGGTAACCACGCCGCGGTTAAGTTCGGGAACGAAAACAGAAACACCCGGCAAAGGAGAATTGGTATTTTTATCAAGGACACGTCCTGTGATTGTAAGATCTTGTGCTGCCAATACACCAACTGAAATCAGGGTAAAGGCAATAACGAATAATAGTCGCATTGCTAGAATTGCTAGAAAGTAAGAAAGAAATTTAAAATGAAATTGAGTTGGGTTATGTTGGACTCAACAAGGTAAAAATCAGGCAATAGCAGGTGGCCCACGATGGTCAAATCCCAATTGGACTTGGGTAAAAAACTCAATAGAAGTTAATGAATATTCAAAACTTTGATCAAAAACAATAGATTCAGGAACCGGAACTTCGAACTGATAAACAATATAATCAGCATGTGCGAGCAGATCCAGGATGATCAGTTCCTCCTCAGTATGCCCATGGTCAGGTTGGGATTCCTGTTCTAAAGTCAGAATGGGGTGAGCGTGGGTGATGATCTTC
>NZ_CDSBKL010000447.1:0-3131 GCF_977115555.1 Aquiflexum sp. | reverse complement strand
ACAATAGAAACAAAAGGATACAAAAGGTTTTAGAATATTTGTAACCACAATAGAAATAAAGGGTGCCAAGGAAGTTCGCTAGATTGAAACCACAAAGGCACAAAAGAAGCCTAGGTATCTAGAACATTTGCAACCACAATAGAAACAAAAGGATACAAAAGGTTTTAGAATATTTGTAACCACAATAGAATCAAGAGGGTACCAAGGAAGTTCGGTAGATTGAAACCACAAAAGGCACAAAAGTGGGTTATGCTTCTAAAACATTTGCAACCACAATAAGAACAAAAGGATACAAAAGGTTCTAGAATATTTCTAACCACAAAAGAAACAAAAGGATACAAAAGGTTTTAGAATATTTGTAACCACAACAGAAACAAAAGGAAACAAAAGGTTTTAGAATATTTGCAACCACAAATGAAAACAAAAGGAATATTTGAAAGCCCCAAAATGGCAAAGACATATAGCATAAAATAGTTTATACATTGGCTTTAAGTTTCCTAATCACCTCCAAGGACCTAGAGCCAATTGACCCAATATCACTCAATTTATTTTCGAAATAATTCTGAATTTTTACTGATTCATTTCATTTATCATCTCGCAATAACCCAGCACAAGGAAAATCTATTGCCCAGTCTTGACTGCTGATTTTAAATCATAGTATCGCTTTTATCCCCATTTTCATACTTAATCCCCCATTACCTTGTTTGAAATAAAGTACTATACCCCATCTGAAATAGAGGCCTGGAATGAGCTGATTGATATCAGTTCCAATGGGGTATTCCTTCATTCCAGGAATTTTATGGATTACCATAAAGACCGTTTTACCGATGCTTCTCTTGTGGTCTATAGCGGGAAGGAACTTCTTGCTGTATTGCCTGGCAACAGCTATCAAAAGTCATTTTTGTCCCATCAGGGACTGACTTACGGAGGTTGGATTTTTAAGAAGGGGATTGATTCCGTCCTCCAACAGGAAATTATCCAATCCACTCTAAAATTCTTATTTAGGAAAGGATTCGACAGGATCCGGGTAAAACCTGTCCCGGAGTTTTACCATTCTGAAAAGCTTGACAACGATGCCCTGATGCTCTCAAGTGGTGGGGTCTTGGTGGATGAGGATCCTAATTATGCCATAGAACTTCCAAAAGTGATTTCTGACAGGGGCAAGAGATGGGGTGTCCAAAAGGCTATGAATTTAGGCATCCATATAGAAGAGGATGATGGTTTTGTGACTTTCTGGGAAGAAATCCTGATGCCTTACCACAAGCAGGTTCTTGGGTATGAACCGGTTCACAGCCTTGCTGAGATTGAATATCTTGCAGGGAAAAATCCTGAAAAGATCCGACAGTTTAATGCCTACCATAAAGGGGAAATTTTAGCAGGAGTGACGGTTTTTGTACATCCTGAGGTGGCAAGGACACAATACATCGCTTCTACCGAAGACGGCAGAAAAAACAGGGCTGTAGACCTTCTTTTAGGGTATCTGATGCGTCATGTGGGGGAAAAATACATCGATCTCGGTGGCGTGACCGATCCCAAAACAGGATTGCCCAAGGAAAGTCTCGTCCAATGGAAGGAGAGCTTTGGCGGGGAATTGTATGTGGGGAAGGTGTGGGAGTTTTTTGAATGAAGAATTATGAATGAAGAATTATGAATTGAGAATGATGAATGAAATTAATAATGTAGAATTGGGGTTAGCGGTTATTTTTTGAGGAAATGAGGATTGAGTTTAGAATTTTATTTATTTCTAAGATTTCGGATTGCAAAAAAATGAAGTCCGGATGGTCCCTGATCAATTCTTTTCGATCTAGCAATTTGATCCAATATGCTGTTTCCCGCGCTTCTTTGGAAGCAATGCTGATTTTTGAAATGAAGTCATTTTTTGATTGGGCTGCCTGTGCTTCCTCTACATTCGCACCTATAGAGGTGCCTGAACCAACAATTTGATCAGCTAACCTGTAATGATTATTTTCCCGAAGGAAGAAATAAATGTTAAGAATTTTCTCTGCGAAAATGAAGCTTTTATCTACGATCGGATTTTTCATTTTTAGTTTCCTTTTCCACTAAAATACAAAACGACCAAATCAAGATTGGTAAATTAATCGTTTAAAATCGGAAAAAATATTCCGAATCATACATTCAGTCCTCATTTCCCATTCAACATTTATCATTATTCATTTACCGGAGTTCCACATTGATTTCGTCGCCTTTGTGGATTTCGGAGGCTAATTTGAAATAAAGGTGGCGGTTGTTTTTGTCATTGATCAGGATGGTGTCTTCCACTTTTTCAGCTAGCTCCAAATCTTCGATGGTCAGTGAATCCAGCCATTGGGAAGCATTGATCTCAAAAATAATGGATGGGTTGATCGTCCTGTCGGAGGTAAATGAAAGTAAGGGGGAACTGCCTGTATTCATTTCGAGGTCAAAACGGGGTCTTGCCCCAAAAAGCTCGATGGTCACCGGGATGAGTTCACAGGCACTGCTGTAGTAGGAGGCGGCGATAAATACCGAAGGATTTTCCAAATGGTCAGACAAATGGATGCCAAAACCCAACCTGTCATAAATGCCTTCAGGGATGTTGATAAAAAAATCCTCGCTCTCATCTGATTTATCGAAAAACACTTTCTTGACTTCATTGAATTCAATGTCAAGGTTCTTTTTGAATTTGCTTGTCTCATTCTCCCCACCTACATTCAGTTCAAGTTTTTTGATGCAAATAAACCCCTCATGGATAATAATCTTGGGTTTGTGGGGAGGAAATACATCCATAGTGCCTTCGTACTTGTCTGTCAGCACAAATGCAAGCCCTATAAAACTTTCGTCAAGTTGGTGCTGGAAATAATCATGGGCACGGTATTGAATAATAAGCATGGTGTGAAAATTATTGAAAGTTACCTGTTGACAAAAATTCTTTCTTTAAGGATGTACTCTTTCCCCAACGAAGGGAAAACATTATTCGCATAAAACTTCAAGTTTAAAAGTTCAATTTTGGTGCCAAGAAATAATATTTATTTCACATTTAATAACCTTGCACTGCCCAAGGGTGATTTGGGACAGGGTTTTTAAAAAAATGAATTTGTGGCAGATTTTTTTTTAATAAAGTTCTGAAAAATAATTGTTTATAGAATTTTTTT
>NZ_CDSBKL010000446.1:0-3152 GCF_977115555.1 Aquiflexum sp. | reverse complement strand
ATTCTAGCAATGTATTTTTATTTACCTTAAAGGACTGTTCAAACTTCCCTGAAGAGAAGTTGTTGGTTTATCAGATTTAATCTCAAATGAAAAAAAGAAATAGCCCACTCATAATTCTTTCTTTCTTGATTCAGATATTCCCCTTGGTGGGGTTTCCCCAAGGATTTATTCTAGAATGGAATGAAAATCTGACCTTGAAAAGCATTCGGGGAATTGAAGTTTCAAACCCGGTTCCTGTTTTTTCTTTTGTACTCAATGGACAAAAAATTCATTCAAATGATTTTTCGTCCCAAGACAAGTCCTGGGCTTTGCATGGGCTAGTTTCTTTAAATATTGACAGTGTTGAAAGTGGAATTGACAACTGGACTGCTGTTTTAACTTTTTCTAATATTTCAACTGATACCCTGAAAGTTGAAAATTTCATTCCTTTTGGAGGATTGGAAGATCAGGTCTATATCACGGGTAAAGGAGTTCATCATTTATCAAGATCCCATCTTTTTAGACCTGGGTTTGATCCAGTCAATGTAATACTTCCTGACAATGCATGGGAACTCGGATATGCGAGTTTTGAATATGGTAATATGGGATTTGCCGGGCTTATGAGGCGCAAATATTGGGATGGGGCACTGAGAAAAAGGTTTGAAACCATTTTGCCTCCCAACTCCAATGTCAGTTACCGGATGTATGTGGATTCTTTTTCAGGAGAATGGCAGAATGGTTTGAAACAGGTTTTTCAAAAGAGATTTCTTTATGATCTGGAGGATTTTGATTACGGCATGTACCAAAGGGAAGACCTGAAATGGATTCGGAAATCCTATGCCATGCATTTGATGATGGCTTGGGATCATGATTTTTACAATAGGGAGGATGAGAGTTTTAGCATTTTTGATTTTCAGCAAAGAAATAAGGATTGGTTTGGGGGGGACGATGTGATCGGAATTTGGCCCACATGGCCGACATTGGGTTTGGACCAAAGAAATCAGTGGGATTTGTTCAGAGACCTACCGGGTGGATTGGAACAGTTTGCATCGATATCCGACAGCCTAAATCGATTGGGTACCAAATTCTTTATCTCTTATAACCCGTGGGATGAAAGTACCCGGTTAGAAGGGCATTTGGAAGGCATGACAGCTCTGATTAAAGCAACCAAAGCTGATGGTGTGGTCTTGGATACCAAAGGGAGTTCGAGCCATGAAATACAGCAGGCTGCTGACTTGGCAAAACCTGGCGTAGTCATGTACAGCGAAGGGATGGCTGTACCCAAAGACATGCCGGGTATAGTTTCAGGTCGGGTTCACAATGCGCTTTATTATCCTCCGTTATTGAATCTCAACAAACTGATCAAACCGGATTTTGCGATTTTCAGGGTTGCCGAATTGGCCTTTGATAGGATCAGAAGGGAATATGCCACTTCATTTTTTAATGGATATGGTACCGAGCTGAATATTT
The DNA here is from genome assembly GCF_977115555.1 of Aquiflexum sp. Classification (NCBI taxonomy): domain Bacteria; kingdom Pseudomonadati; phylum Bacteroidota; class Cytophagia; order Cytophagales; family Cyclobacteriaceae; genus Aquiflexum; species Aquiflexum sp. Next base: position 1,703 of record NZ_CDSBKL010000446.1, on the reverse strand, counting down.
TTAGGCCAGGAAGGCCCGAATGGATAGAAGAAGACTACCTGTTTTTTGGAAAGACATTGAGGATCCTAAGGGAAAACCATTCCAATTTCATTTCTTTTGGATATACTCCTTTGATTCCAACTCTTGTCGACCAGGTATTTGTCAATAAATGGCCCTTGGAAAGAAAAACTGTCTACACAATTTTCAGTCTAAAGCATGAGGGATTTCTTGGCTCTCTGTTCGAAGTTGAGAAAACTGATTCAGGATGGCATTATGTGGATATTTGGAATCATGAGGAGGTTTATGTCCATGAATCAGAGGGGAAAAGTTACATTTCTGCAGATTTGGAAAGTTTTCATCAGAAATGGCTCGGAACAAATAATGAAGGTGCTGTGGGCAGTATTGCGTATTTCCCCAATTTATTGGAAGTAAGTTTGGTTCAAAACATGTTGGAAATCAAAGTCTCAAAAGGAAGTGAAATCCTGGTTTGGACAGGTAATCCAGACTATAGCAAAACGCCTTTGATTTTAAGTTCAGGTTTCCAAACTGTAGATATACATGAATATTTTGGTAGGTATGAAGGCAAGATAGTGGTTCAGTTGTTTGAATCTGATGAATTAATGGATGAGCAAATCATCAACATGGAATACGGAATTCCAAGATTGATCAGTGTCCCTGTAAAGACTCCAATTTTGTCCAAAACACCTAAAGGTATGGTGAAAATTCCCTCGGGAAGTTTTGAAATGACAGTATCACAAGGTGATCAGTTTATCCCATATCCTGTTTCAGCCTATCCACGGAAAGTGGATTTTGATGGTTTTTATATTGACAGGTACCCCGTTACCAATGAGGAGTTTAAAGAATTTTTGGAGAAGACTGCTTATCAACCTAAGGATAAAAACCGTTTTCTTGCCCATTGGGACAATGGTAAGATTCCCGGTGGAATGGAAAAGCATCCTGTGGTAAATGTTAGCTACGAAGATGCAAGTGCTTATGCCAAATGGGCTGGAAAAAGACTGCCAACTGAGGCGGAATGGCAATATGCCGCTTCCGCAGGAGATGGCAGGGATTGGCCATGGGACTCAAACCTTAAAGTAAAAAAGAGATATGAATATGTGACTAATACCCTGACTGTAGAGCATTTGGATGGATTGGGGGAAGAGTTTTGCAATATTGGAAACGGAGTGCTTGATGCGGTAGGAAGCCATCCGAAAGGTAAAAATCCTTGGGGTTTGGAAGATTTGGTGGGTTCAGTCTGGCAGATGACGTCGGATATTTATGACAATGGAACCAATCAGATGATGATTTTGAAGGGTGGTTCCTATTTCAAACCATCCTCAAGTTGGTGGTATGTACAGGGTGGTCCAAGGGAAACTCATTACAGGCAGATGCTTTTGAGGGTTTCGCAGGGTTTTGAAAGAAATGAAACTGTGGGATTTAGATGTGTTGTTGATTATTGAAAGCTATTATAAATGAATATCTCTGAAAAAATCGCCAATCAGGTTTTTGATGCTGAACTCCAGTTTCAGTTTAGCCGAAGCAGTGGTCCCGGTGGGCAAAATGTAAACAAAGTCAACTCCAAAGTTGAGCTGAGGTTCAATATTCCAAATTCACAGATCTTAGATGAAACTGAAAAAGCGACACTTTCAGAAAAACTTTCATCCAAAATCGATACGGAAGGAAACCTGATTATCCAAAGCCAAGAGAAAAGATCACAGATTCAG
>NZ_CDSBKL010000445.1:0-3161 GCF_977115555.1 Aquiflexum sp. | reverse complement strand
GGAGATAGGCTTCATTTTGGTCAGGATTTCTTCACGGATATTATCCTGTTCCGTAAGAGTCGGCTGCCATCCTTCCAGTGAAACCACAAAATCAATTTCTATAAAAAGCTTGGGCCCTGATTTGGAAACCCTTAAAAATGACTCCTGGAAATTATATTCCTTTTCAATTTCTGAAACGATCTGATCACAGAGGTCAAGGTATTTGGTGTCCGCCTTCATGTCAAGCACCTCCCGAATCTGTAATCCCATATTGGTGATCGGCACTTTGAGAAAATATCCCGAAACCACAATTACCATCAGAGGATCCATATAAGGGGTGAGGTAATCCCATTTTGTATATCCTAATCCAAGTGCAAGTACAAATCCACCAAGTACCGCAAAACTTAGGAAAGTATCCATCAGCCATTGCTGGGATTCTGCCTCTACAAGTCCCGATCCGTTTGCTTTTTGTTTTCGTGTCAGAAACAAATGGACCAGATAGCATCCAACGGTAGCAATCAAGGAATATATCAAACCTGAACCTGCATCTACTTCCTGTCCTCCCGAAAGCAATGTCGATAACCCGGAAAAAAAAGCAAAAAGACAGAGGATAGTGATAACAAGGAATTTTCCAAGGATAATAATTGGTTGGATCATTTCTTTGCCATACGGAAAGCGGTCAAAATCCTGTTTTGCCATAAAAGAGGCAGTTAGGAGGGAGATTATGGAAAGCCCCACACTAATAAGTGAGTAAATTCCGTCAAAAAGAATGATCTTGGAGTTCTCAAGGACTCCCCAGATAATAGCAAGTAAAGCAAAAAACAGCGCTCCATAAACGGAAAATCTTAAGAGTTGCTTTTCATTGTTCATATCCAATTTCCATTAAAAATTAAGCATTTAAAAATCATAGTCCTTAATTATTAAAGCTATGGTTAATATAAAATGAAGTCAAGCCTACTATAAAATATTTGAATCCGAAATTCCAACTTAAAGAAAAAGGCCAAACTCAAATTCCGGTTTTCAAAGAATAGAATCGGGATTGCAGTCCGGATTTGATAAAGAAACCCAATAAATGAGAATCCTTAGTAAAAAAACCCTTGCCCAAAGCAGCTGTTGACTTTAAAATTTTATCTTTGGAAAGATAGAAATCCCAACAGGTCCAATCTAAGATGAAGAAACTTCTACTCTCCCTGATTTTTGTATTCATTGTTTTTCTTTTGAATGCACAAGAAAAGCAAAATACCGACCGACCCAAGATTGGACTTGTCCTTAGTGGTGGAGGTGCCAAAGGGATGGCCCATGTGGGGATTTTGAGGTACATGGAAAAAGCCGGCATCCGGCCTGATTTTATTGTCGGAACCTCTATGGGATCTGTGGTCGGGGGCTTATATGCTTTGGGCTATAGTGCAGACGAGCTTGAAGAAATAATTCTTAACATTGATTGGGATATTTTGATTACCAACAGGGTTGGATTCAACGATATTGCTTTTGAAGAAAAAGAATATTACAATAGATATTTGGTGGAATTGCCGGTGATCGAAGGCAAAGTTTCCCTCCCTTCCGGTCTTATTCATGGCCAAATGCTTTCTGAAACCTTGCATTACTACACATGGCCGGCCAATAACATTGCGGATTTTGATGATTTCCCTATCCCCTTCAGGTGCATTACGACCGATGTGAAGACAGGAGAGGGGATTGTCCTCAAAGGCGGATATCTTCATGATGCATTGCGTGCAAGTATTGCGATTCCGACTTTTTTTACCCCCTTTGACATGGACAGTACTTTGGTTGTCGATGGTGGCGTGGTCAATAATTTCCCCGTGGATGTGGTGAAAGAAATGGGCGCTGACATTGTCATAGGCGTCAATGTCGGAGATGAGGATTTTGTTGACCCTAAAGAAATCGGTTCTTTTTCCGGTATCTTAATGCAGATAGCCATGTCCAAATCTTACAGCAGATTGAGGCAGAACATTAAGGATACCGATATCTACATCAAGCCAGATTTAAAAAATTATTCTACAGGAAGCTTTAGCAAATTTCGGGAAATATTGGAATTGGGAGACCTTGCCGGTCAAAAACATGCCCAAAGATTCAAAGACCTTGCCGATAGTTTGGGCGTTTTTGTAGAAACCCCCGGTATAGGGCTTGAGGTAGAACCCATCACCATCAGTGATATTGACGTGAGAGGCAACTACCTGTTTTCGGATGTCCTGATCAAATCCAAGCTGAATATCAAGGAAGGTGAAACTGTCTCCCGAAGAGAATTGAGAGAAGGTATGTCGCGGGTTTTTGGGATCAATGGGTTTTACAATGTGGATTATTCTTTGATCAAAATCCATGATGATGGATACCGCCTTGTAATCCGGGCAAATGAAAAACCAAAGAGTTTACTGTTTGCCTCTGTCCATTATGACAATCAGTTTTCAGCAGGAATCCTCCTCAACCTGACCATGAGGGACGTTTTGGGCAAATCATCCCGCTCGATCATTTTGGCGGATATTTCCCAAAATCCGAAGTTCAGGTTTGACTATTATAAATATATCGGTCAACAAAAGAAGTATGCCCTCAATTTAAAAGCCGAATATCTTAACCAACAAGCGCCTGTCTATGACCAAGGCAAAGAAACTGATATCAATGTCAATAAAGAAATCCGAGTTGGAGCCCATATCCTTTCAACGCAGTCTTTGAATGAGACATTTGTTTTGGGAGGGTATTATGATAAAAGGCAAACTGAGTCAAGATTCAATATCAGTGCACCGGCAGATATCAAAAACGGAGTAAGTAGTTTTTTAGGGTTACGTTTGATGTATTACCGTAATTCGTTGAATGACAGGAATTATGCCACCCAAGGTGCAGAGGTTATAGTTGAGCCTGTTTTCAAGTTTCAAAACAACCTGAAAATCAATCTCAATGATGGTGTAGACACTTTGTTTCTTGGTGAAGGCGATAGTCAGTTTGGAATTCCTGCCAACCAACTCCCTGTTTTTATAGACCTATTGACGCCAAAGGGGTATTTGTCTTTTTATTTTAAATACATAAAATATTTTCCTTTGTTGTAACGGGAATACTTTTTTTGGATGAATTTGTTTATGCGATCTGGGCGTCGTTAATTACAACGATGTTATCGGAGTGAAATTTATACTGATTAATCCCTATACAAGTTTTGTGCAAATCGATGACAA
>NZ_CDSBKL010000444.1:0-3173 GCF_977115555.1 Aquiflexum sp. | reverse complement strand
GAAAGGGTAAGGGTTCCCATCCAGGGAAAATATGCCAAAGTCGTAGAACCGGGCGCATTTGGATCATTTGTAGGAAAGTTGGAATTGACCATAGAAAACGGAAAAGTAATAGCAGATGAATATGAATTGCTTGAAGTGGATCCTCAAAAAATGAAAAGTCCATCTAAGATGGCAAAGCTAGTGGCTGAGGTAGAGGCACCATTTAAACAAGAAATTGATAAAATAGTAGGATATAGCACCATACCGCTCTACAGATATTTTGTAATTGAAAACCCCATTGACAAAATGGTACTCGATGCCTTGGATTATCAATTGCCTGATATTGACATCAAACTTTCCAATGGATTCAGATTTTGTCCACCTCGGACAACGAGAGACCATACCGGAAATATACCGATCACAAGAGGTTTTATTTCTGATATGCTGCCGGTGGACAGCAGGGTCAGAACCGGACAGGTCACAGGTCAACAACTGTACACTTGGATGGAAAGGGAGCTGAACAACGTTTTTGCTGAAGATGCGTCGAAAAGATTCGGAGGTTGGGTCACCAAGTTCAAAGGAATGGAACTGACCTTCAATGCCTTTGGAGAAGAAGGAAAACGAATCCAATCATTTACTGTAAAAGGACAACCGCTCGACTTGAACAAAACTTATTCCATCAGCGCCTGCGAAAGAGATGGCGATCCTCAGGATATGGTTTGTCGGATCAAAAACGTAAAAAATACCAAGGATCTGGATATTACCCTTCATCAGGTGATGCTCAATTACCTTTCGGCTCATTCACCCGTTACCCCAACTCCGGTCGGAGCGGCAAAAGCCTTGGATGCCCCTGCAACATTGTTGACACAGGTACATGGCGTGGATTATGAGTTTAGATAGCAATTAAAAAAGTCCATTGACCATAGTCGATAGTCTAAGGTAAATGACAACAAAAAAAGCCAACGGTGCGAACCGTTGCCTTTTTAGATTATTTGATAGAACATGATTCAAAAATATTTCAATCTATTTCTACCATATTTCTATGTATTTCAATTTTTAAAACCTTTAACCAAATAACCAAATAACCATTAACCAATTCAATACCTTCTCCTCTGCCCCTGCTTCGGCTTCTTTCTTGCCAATTCTCCGGCTTTTTCTGAAAGGATTCCTTTGAAAGGATAAGGATGGTCTTCGACAACAGGGATTTTTTTACCGATCAGTTTTTCGATGTCCTTGAGTTCTTTGACGGTTTCTTCATCACAAAATGAAATCGCGATTCCCGAGTTTCCCGCCCTGCCTGTCCGACCGATCCTGTGAACATAAGTTTCAGGAATGTTGGGCAAATCGTAATTGAAAACATTGGCCAATTCGTCGATATCGATTCCTCTTGCAGCAATATCAGTAGCGATCAAAACCTGAATCTTGCCGTTTTTGAAGTCACTCAAGGCATTCTGTCGTGCATTTTGGCTTTTGTTTCCATGGATGGCAGCAGTTTTTACATGCTCTTTTTGAAGTTGCTTTACTACCTTGTCTGCGCCGTGTTTGGTTTTGGTAAATACCAATGCAGATCCGATTTTCTTCTTTTGTAACAGGTGAAGCAAAAGCTCTGGCTTGTTGCTTTTGTTGACATAGTAAAGGTGTTGGTCAATCTTGTCAACAGTAGAAGAAGGTGGAGTCACTTCCACAAATGCCGGCTTGGTCAACAATGAATCTGCCAATTTTTGGATTTCAGGTGGCATGGTTGCCGAGAAAAACAAAGTCTGTCTTTTGGCCGGAATGATGGCGATCAGTTTTTTGACATCATGGATAAATCCCATGTCAAGCATCCTATCGGCCTCATCAAGGACAAAAATTTCCAACATACGGAGGTCGATAAATTTTTGGTTGATCAGATCGAGCAACCTTCCGGGTGTTGCCACAAGTACATCCACGCCTCTTTTGAGAGCATTGACCTGATGAAGTTGAGAAACACCGCCAAAGATGACGGTATGTTTGATGTTGGTGAATTTGCCGTAAGCTGCAAAACTCTCATCGATTTGGATCGCGAGTTCACGTGTAGGAGTCAGGATCAAAGTCTTGATTCCGAACCTGACTTGCTTTTTCTCAGCAAGGTGTTGGATAATGGGAATGGCAAAAGCAGCTGTCTTGCCTGTTCCAGTTTGGGCACATCCGAGCAGATCTCTTCCTTGGAGAACCAATGGAATCGCTTGTTGCTGAATGGGAGTGGGGGTGGAGTATCCTTCATTGGCGAGCGCCTTGAGGATAGGATCAATAATTCCTAAATTTTTGAATGCCATGTTGGCTGAATGTAATTGGGCCGATGGAGATGTTGTATGGTCTGTATCAGCGGGGAGATTTATTAAAAGCGGCTTACAACTTGCCGTGCTTTATTACAAAGTGCTGCAAAGGTAGGCTTTTTTTGGACGGAAATCACTATGGTCTTTACTTCACGCAAAGGCGCGAAGATGCAATCTAAGTCAGACGGCTTCCGGCCTCAGACTATTTGAGCTGTCCTGCTTTCTAGTTATCCTGTTTCTCCAGAAGCTGCATTTACTTGTTTCCCGCTAAGACGCGAAGTCGCAAAGCAAACCAATTCAGAAGGCTTCCAGCGGTCAGACTTTTTAAGTTAAACAGCTTCATGCAAAACGGAGAAAGCTTAAAGAAAATATTGAATTTCCTGCTTAAATAAATTGGAGGTGAACCAAAGTAGATAGAATATCTATCCACATGTGTTTCTTTTTTTTCAAAAAAAAAACTCAATCCACCTGCAAAATATACCCTCTTCCCCGGATGTTTTTGAGTTGGATATTCGGATCGAGGAGCAGTTTCTTTCTGAGTTTGGAGACAAACATGTCCAGACTTCTGCCGACAAATACGCCTTCATCTTCCCATATTTCCTTTAGCAAACGGTCTCTTTCGAGTACTTCATTTTGGTGGGAGGCAAAAAGTCTCAATAGCTTGTTTTCTTTTTGGGAGAGTTCTATTTCCTCTTTTCCGATTTTCAGCAGGTAACTTTCATAATGGAATTCAAATTTCCCGATCATCAAGCATTGACTGACCTCCAGGATTCTTTTGTTTTCGGGTTTTGGGGGATTTTTTTTGAACAAAAACAAAAAGCCGAAGGCCAAAATCCCGATAATAATGGGAACAGAAAAGTTTGATGCTTTCAGTTGGGTGGACTCAAAATTGATTTT
>NZ_CDSBKL010000443.1:0-3190 GCF_977115555.1 Aquiflexum sp. | reverse complement strand
AATGAATTGATTATTAATAACGTATTGAAAATAAATAACATAAGAAAAAATTTCACCTCCTTTTCATCGCTTTTGTGGATTGACTAAGAATTGAAAAAAGTGGGCTCAGCTAAAAGACAGATAAAATAGTTAATCTTTCTACAATTGAAATTTTTCTTCTATCTTTTTGATCAGGTCTTCACATAAAACCTTTTGTGCCTCATATTCCTGAAGCGAACGTCCCATCATCGTTCGGACAACAGCGATTTTATTGATGAAAATGTCCAAGGTGTTTTTGTCTTTGATCTTGATGTACATTTCCTTCGTAATTGGCTTATTGAACCGTAACTCTCCGGTCACCTCAAAATTGATGAGTGTAGCGGCAACAGGGACAAGTTCCCATTCCGCTTTTTCCACTATTTCATCTCTAAAAACTGTTTTCTTCAGTTGGTTGTCATAGGCATTCATTTTATTCACAAGCACTTGATTGAAAAACCGTAGCGTACCTGAGGACTTCATTTGGGAATAGGTCCCGTCTGTAGGAGAAAAAGGGAAAGTGGTAAAAACCGCCGTCATGCTTTTATAAAAAGTTAGTGTATCCCAAGACTCAGCAGGGGTGTGAAGCATGTGCAGGAAATTTTGAATGGCAAGGTCTTTTTCTTTGGCAAACCTTATCGCCTCCTCTAAAGCTGTTTTGTCTTGCTTTAAATCCTCCAACATGGATTTGGCCAATACAGCAGCACTCTTGTTCTCCACATAGGATTCCCTTTGGTTTTCTACAAAGAAGCCCAATGAAATTGCAAGAAAGAGCATCAAAAATTCTTTGATATAGGAATTCCAGTTTCTCTTTTTGGACAAAACCTCCTGATTGGGTTTGCTTTCTTCATTACCCTGTGTCTTGGTTTTTAACGATTTTGCCATATTCAGTTAAGGTTATATTCAGCTTGTATCAGTTCCAATAAACGGCCTGCATCAGATTTCAAGGATTCCCCCCTGAGGCTATTACCTTTGGTCATCTTGGATAAATAATGGATTTGGAATGCAATCTCATTAATGATGGCAAAATCATCTGTGATCAATTGCGGATTTGAAGTAGGCATGACAAATTTCATTTCAGAATCCATGGTCTTATTCAGTTCGGAAGAATTAAAGACCTTCCCTCCCATTTCCCGGAATGTGGATTTGGTTCTATTGTCATTCTCGTCCCATCCCTCCAAAACCTTTACTTTTTTTTCATAGGCAAGCAAGGCATTGACTACGTTTCTTTTCCTTATAAGCCGGAGATTCCCTGCATTTTTTAGCTGCTGAATGGTACCGTCAGCGTAGAAAAATGCCTGTTCGTTAAACACTTGCCGAGCCAAAAAGTACATTTGATTTCCAAAAAGATTACGTTGCTCAGAGAGCATCATTTCTGCCAGAGAATCCATCAGTACACTCTTTTCTTTTCTAAAAGCGATATAAAAGCTGAGATTGGCGGTATCTGTCTTTAAATCTTCAACCAGGGAAAGAATGTATTCTTTTTCAATCTTTTGGGAACTGAGGGATTCCCGGTAATTCTCAGCAAGAAATCCACAAAAAACTGCCAGGAAAAGCATGAAGAATTCCTTCAGGTAAGATTTCCAGTTCTTCTTTTTCAGTGTGTTGATGACCTCTTTATTTGAGACATCAAGTTGATTTTCGGGGGTTTGATCCTCTTCCATCGGCTTAATTTTCAAGTGTGACAAACAATTGGGAGTGAATCAGCCATGTCCCTGAGGCCTTCGTCCATTGGGCCGAATATTTCCCTCCCACAACAGGATCGTCCAAACCTTCTACATATCCTTTCCAGGTTCCTGTTTCCCAAGCCAACTTGGTTTTAGAATTTACCAACACTTCATTAGCCGTCCTAACCCAATACATTCTAGGGCCTTTTTGGGATTTGATATAAGCCGAAAGTGCTTCCTTACCTGCTATCAGCGTACCGGCACCTGTAGTAATCAGGGCGTCTTCGGTTGAAAATGTCGCATTCAGCTCCTCATCAAATTTCCTAAGGGCTTCATTTGAAGCGTTTCGTTGCTCACGGATTTCAGCTATATCCTGCAAAGTATTTTGTCCAAAGGAAAAACTGGACAGGACCACAAAAAAGATCAATGGGAGGTATTTCAGCATTTTAAATTGATTTCCTTGAAAATCTTTCATTTGGATAGTTTTCATTTTTGGGTTTCAAAATTGGAAGTTAGGAACATGATTTTCTTTTGAATTAATTGAAAGGAAATAGAAGACGGAATACAGAGGAAAAAAGCATCTGCACACATTTTTCCCCAGCATTCCATCAATTAACTATTATCCACTATTTCATGTATTTCTCAAACCAAGTCAAAATTCTTGGAGAAACATCCATCAGAAATTTAGGTTCTGTAGGCCCATGAGGGGTTCGAGGATATATGACCATCTCCGTGTCAACACCTTTTCGCTTCAATGAATTATAAAATTCCTGCCCCTGGGCTAGTGGAACTCTCAAATCATTGGCACCATGAATTACCTGCGTAGGCGTAATGACATTTTTGATGTGGTAAATGGCTGAGTGCTTTTCATATTCCTCATAATCTTCCCAGTATTCTTTGCCACCTGCATGCCCTACAAGGTAGTCGGGGATATCTGTAGTCGTTACCATACTGATCAAGTTTGGCAAACCTGCGCCCATACTTGCGGCGTTGAAGCGGTTGGTTTGTGTCACGATCCAGCTAGTCATATACCCGCCATAACTCCAGCCCATCACAAACTGATTTTTGCTGTCGGCAATCCCCATTGCCAAGACATGGTCTACTCCTGTCACTAAATCCTCATAATCACCAAAGCCCCAATCACGGACATTTGCATATCGGAAATCTTTCCCATAGCCTGTGCTTCCTCTAGGATTGGGTCGCAAGACTATAAATCCATGCTGCGCAAAAAACTGGGTCATATAGATAGATGGGGCACCTGTATAAGTTTGGGAAAATACACCTGCAGGTCCGCCATGGATCTGAAGGATAATCGGATATTGTTTCCCTTGCTCATAATCCACAGGATAGGTTAGCAGTCCTTCCACGGTCAATCCATCTTTTGATTTCCAAGTGATTACCTCAGTTTTTCCAAGAGTTGGCGCATCAAAGTTGGCATTGATGCTGCTTACTTTTTTAGCATTTTCCCCTCTGATCCCTGCGGTAAATACCTCCTTTGGGTTATCGAC
>NZ_CDSBKL010000442.1:0-3194 GCF_977115555.1 Aquiflexum sp. | reverse complement strand
GAATGTTCAAGTCTGGAAATTCAATCAACAGATCAATGTTATTTTTTTTACAAATTTTAATTATAGGTAGGTCCTCGCTATTTTGACTAGTGCAAACTACAACTTTATTAATTTTTTTTGCACACTGCAATCTCTCTACTACATGCAAAAAAATTGGTTTTTTTTTAACCTAATTTTAAGAACAGAATAAAAAATCTTAATAAATAGCTTAAAAAAATAACCAATAATCCGAATTGGTATAAAAAAAACCAAAACCTACCTTCAAGTTTATTGAAGATAGATTTTGGTAAAAAAAATCAAAGAAATATCGATTAAAAAGAAAATACTGCTGCCAAAAGGAATGATGAAAGGTTTCTCGAAGGATCGAGGGAATTATTCAGGAAAGTATCTTCAGAAGTAGTATCTATCCTAACTTCAGGAATCAAAGTGAAATTTTTGGATACCATCACATTTCCAGATAGCGTAAGTGCAAACACATTTCCGTCGCCGTCCCCGTTCAATCCAACTGCACCATTTATACCCGAGTTGAATACTGAGAAATATTCGCCACGAGCTCCTAACTTCAATTTTTCAGAAACCTGTGATTGGAGGTAGATAGCAGCTCCGTAGAAACCTGATGGATCACCTGTGGCGTCCTCAACATCGTCCGGACCTGTGACAACCTCACCTGCTGCAATGGTATTGTAAGTGGTGTTAAAGCCCAAATAAAATTTTTCAGATAAATTAAGACCTGTTGTCAAATCAACTTGAAACGTCTTTCCTGCTGAAACCTGACCTGTATTTATTGGAAAATCCAAATCGAATTTACCATCCTGGTCACCATAAAGGAAATTCAAATAAGTATTTCCCATTTCTCCGGAATAACCAAATTGGGCACCAAAGGTATAAGTCTCAAAATTATTGAATTCCGTCATATCGGTTGGGTTCATAATAGCAGCCATGAAAGACAGTTTCTCTGACAAGTCGATATTCGCCTTGATACCTGTATGAGAAAATGGTCCGTAGGAAAACATGTAAGAGGTCGAGTAATTGAAATTGGCAGTTGGTGAAATAACCTCATAACCCAAATAGGTATTGAAATTACCAAAAGTCAACGTCACCGCATCGGAGACTGTCCAATAAACATACAACTGATTGACCATCTGAGAACTTCCTGCAAAACCACCTGTATTCATTGGTGATCCAAACACTGCATCCTCTCCTCTGGGTCCAAAAACTAAATCAGCTACAACACCCACTTTTTTGCCTTCATATTTAGTGATCAAATTCAACATGCCAAGCGAAAATCCAGGCAGGTTGCCAAAAGATGTGTTAGGTGATTGGGCAAATTCACCTTTAGTGGGACCATTGAAATTTTTTCTGAAATAAACGTCTGCAGAGCCTGAAAAAGACAATTTGCCTTCTTCTTCCTCTTCTTCTTCTTGTGCCAATACCGGAGCGGAAATAAACAATAATAGAAATATTATTAGTGCATTAATATTTTTCATTTTAGTTTTGATTATCGGTTAAACATGATTTAGCTGAAGAGAACCCTGACCCAATCAGAAAGAGAGTCGCGTTTTTTTCCTTGGGCAGGGTTCTTGCTTTAAGTAATTGATTGTTTGGTTTTCTGACCTATTCGTCAAAAATGATAGTATATCCTCTGATGCCATGTTCGTGTGAATCCAATCCGGATTTTTCATGGGCTTCAGAAACCCTGATACCAACAGTTACTTTCAGAACATAAAAAATGGCAAATGCAGAAATGAATGCCATTGCACCACATGCAGCGACACCTATCAGTTGAGTGACAAAGGAATGGTCAGGATTGGTTGAAAAAATACCAACAGCCAATGTACCCCAAATTCCACAGGTAAGGTGTACTGAAACAGCACCTACCACGTCATCCAATTTCAATTTATCAAGAAAAACAGCTGAAAGCACCACTAAAATCCCTGCAATAAAGCCAATCAGAAGTGCAGATGCAGGCGTAAAAACATCCGCGCCGGCAGTGATTCCTACCAAACCTGCAAGAATCCCATTCAACAACATGCCTAAATCAAGTCTTTTGAAGGCGAAATAGGCAGCGAAAAATCCTCCAAGCCCTCCGGCGGTAGCACCTAGGCAAGTGATAACCAAGACAGAAGAGACCAAAGCTGGGTCCGCAGAAAGTACTGAACCTCCATTGAATCCAAACCATCCAAACCAAAGAAGGAATGTTCCTATCACAGCCAAAGGAATACTTGCACCCGGTTTTGCTATCGCTTTGCCATCAATGTATTTGCCGATCCTAGGACCCACCAAAATCACACCTGCCAGAGCTCCCCATCCACCTACAGAGTGAACCAATGTAGATCCGGCGAAATCATAAAATCCCATTTCATTCAAAGCACCGCCACCCCACTTCCAACTTCCGATTAGTGGATATACCAAACCCACAAAAATCAAGGTGAAAATCAAATAAGCTGAGATTTTTACCCTTTCAGCAATAGCGCCGGAAACAATTGTAGCTGCAGTGGCGGCAAACATCGCCTGAAACAGAAAATCTGTCCAATAGGTATATCCTCCGCTGGCATAATCAGCGGACACATCAGCGTTAGCCGGGCTAAACCAAAACATACTCCAACCGTCTGCATCAAATGCAAACCATCCCGGAGTCTCAAATCCAGGATACATCAGGAAAAATCCCACTAAAGCGTAGGTGAGTAATCCCAAAAGAGGAGTGATGGTGTTCTTAAACAGGATATTGACCGTGTTCTTTGCTTGGCCAAAACCAGTTTCAACACCTGCAAATCCCAAATGCATAATAAATACCAAAGCCGTACAGAGCATCATCCATACATTGTTGGTCGTTAAGAGGTTTTGTGCTAGCTCTGCCGTGACGTCAGCTACAGCAGGCAAATCGCTTGCTTGAGCGATCATTGAGTTCATCCACTTCATAGGTTTTAATTTTTACAAGAACTGAATTGATAAAATTTTAAATAGGTTTGAGTACTTTGAATAGGCTAAATCTAATTACATTTTTTTCAAAAAATAAAAGCAAGTATTACCGAAACGTTAATAATTTGAATGTATAGTTAATATTTTTATATTATTTTATTTATAAAACATTAAATTTTTCAATTAAATCATCATTTTTTAATCAATATAAATTACAGAATATTATTCTGTAATAGAAAAAAACAGCTTAGCGATACAAAAACTAGCTTAGCTAT
>NZ_CDSBKL010000441.1:0-3232 GCF_977115555.1 Aquiflexum sp. | reverse complement strand
AATCTCCATCCAAAAAAACAAGGATGTCAGGCTCAACATCCAGATTCGCCAAATAGGACATCCCGGTCAAACATGCTTTTCCATAACCCATTTTAGGCTCATCCAATACTTTTGCTCCTGCCCTTTCGGCTACTTGGTGGGTATTGTCTTTGGAATTGTTGTTTACGACTATGACATGCCTTACTGACTTGGGAATGTCTTGGATGACTTTTCCGATGGAACCTTCTTCATTATAGGCCGGAATCAACACGTCAATAATCGGGAATGGTTTATGCTGGTTTGTTACTATTGAATTAAAAGACATCGATTTTTGGATGAAATTGGAAGGGAACTTCTGACAGTCCTTTTGAAATTAGGGATTATTTCAGCCTATAACTTTTCAGTGACTCAATGAAAACCACAGAATAACCAAAAGTCAGCATCAGGTGAAAAACCAACATTTCATAAGTTTTGAAATAGAAAGACATTACCACCATCACCAAAAAGATCAATGCAAAAAGACCTTCAATATAGGTGGTAAATGGAATTTTAATCTGGTTGTAAATATTCTTGGTCCATGATTTTTGACTTTTACCTAGGTTATACTTCGGAGTCCGGATAAAAGGTGAAGGTTTTCCTGTCAATCCCTCCCAAACGGCCTGTGCATTGTGCAAGGCAAGTCCCATGGATACAGCAAGAAACAATGGCAATTCCCATAAAAATCTCCCGATTCCTTTCCATGAATAGTCCACCAAACTCAGGTTGGCAAAAAAGTAAACCAAGGCTATGATCACAAATCCCACAAAAAAAACAGCAGCACCCTGAAAATAGCTCTCAGGTATCATTCCGCTATGGAAAGCCCACCAAATAGGAATACTGCTGAGGCTTACCAAAAATACTGCGATAAATATCACAGCATTCAACAAATGAGCTGTAGCATGCATTTTGGTTTTGAGTGGGAGCTTTTTGGAAAGTACATTTCCAAGATGTTTGACCGCACATTCAGCGCCACCTTTAGTCCATCTAAATTGCTGGGATTTGATGGCGGACATGATTGGAGGCAATTCCGCAGGGGATTTGATATCAGGCCTGTAAATAAACTCCCATCCTTTTTGTTGGGCACGATAGCTCAAATCTAAATCCTCTGTCAAGGTATCATCATGCCAATTGCCGGCATCGAGGATACAGCTTTTCCTCCATATCCCTCCTGTCCCATTGAAATTGATAAATGCATGTTGACCGTTCCTTCCCATCTGCTCCACCATAAAGTGTGCATCCAAAGCAAAGGCCTGTAATCGAGTCAAAACAGAGTATTCCTCATTCAGATGTGTCCATCTAGTCTGAACCATTCCCACTTTTTCATCCTGAAAATGTCCGACGGTCTTCTTCAAAAAATCAGGATCCGGGACAAAATCAGCGTCGAAAATGGCTATAAATTCCCCTTCCGCTACTTCCATGCCTTCTCTCAATGCGCCAGCCTTATAGCCTTTTCTGTCTGTTCGATGGATATATTTGAAATTCACAAAAGGATATTCTACCAACTTCCTTTTGATAATTTCAGAAGTTTCATCCGTACTGTCATCTAAAATCTGGATTTCTATCTTGTCTTTCGGGTACCGGAATTTAGAAACTGCATCGATCAACCTTTCTACGACATACATTTCATTGAAAACAGGAAGCTGCACTGTCACTTTGGGCAAATTCTTTTCTGCAGGCTCCAAGGAAATATTAGGATTCTTTTTGAATCTAAAGAAATGATACAACAAATGGGCTTGGGCAAAACTGTAGAATAAAATGAACAGCATTGCCAGAATGTATATTCCCAAAAACAAATAAATGAAGATCATTAAGCTTTTACAGTGATGGATTTGTTGCCGATGATAATGGGCATGTCATTGATTCTCCCTTCCTCATCGCCATTTTCAAGTTTTAATACTCCCCTTGGACAGACCGCAGAACATACTCCACAGCCTACGCAGGAGGAACGGACGATATTCTGCCCCCTTTGTGCATACCACCTGACATCAATTCCCATTTCACAATAGGTAGAGCAATTGCCACATGAGATACACTGACCGCCGTTGGTGGTGATGCGGAACCTGGATTTGAAGCGCTGCACCAATCCAAGGTAGGCTGCCAATGGGCACCCAAATCTACACCAAACCCTGTTACCCATCAAGGGATAAAATCCGGTTCCTATTACTCCCGCAAATGCTGAACCAATAGCAAATCCATAAATGCTGTGTAACTGATCTGTCGCCTGACCCAAAAGGGCAAAGCCTGTAAAATAATTTATGATTGTCAATGCAGTCGAAACCACCGCAAAAACCAAGACGCCGTGAATGAGATAGCGTTCAATTTTCCAGGCTTTGACCGTTTTGTCAGAAAGCTGACGGTAAGGATCTCCCAAAGTTTCTGCCAATCCACCACAGCCGCAAACCCATGAACAGTACCACCTTTTTCCATAAAAATAGGTGAATAATGGAACTCCGACTACGATCAGGATGATGCCCCAAATCAACATGAACATACCTAAAGCGCCTGAACTGATCATTCCATCTATTCTGTATTCATAGAAAAAGGAATAATCCAAAGGCCAGATATTTTTGAAGTCATGCCAAGGCATGTTCATCAAGACCAAAATCTCAGGCAACAAAAAGGCGAAAGCCAATTGGAAAAACATTACCGAAGTAGTTCTGATGGTTTGATAGGCATTGCCACGATACTTCCTAAACATCCTGATTCCCATCACGATGATGGCTAAAGTGTAGATAAATCCATACAAAAACCATTGGCTTGCAGGATTACCCGAAAGTGCCATGCTGATCGGGTCGACCATCAGGACAAGGTTGGTGATGTATTCCGGAAACCAATACAAAACGATATAGAACAAGATCAACCAAGCTCCGGTAATCATCCCCAAAAGTCCCTTGGACTTCATCGAGGAAAAGAAAATCCCATCATTTTTGATTCCCTCGGGTTGTCCGCGGTAAAGGGGAAGAATGTAAAGCAATGCACCAAAAACACCTATGAGAACGGTGATCCCCAAAAACAAAAACGGATTCTCAGAGACAGGACCGGTTGAAGAGGATTTAGTTAAAGCAAATGCATAATTATCCCAAATCACCTTATCCCATTCCTGATTGGCTTTCAATGCTTCATTGTAGGTATTGAAATGACTTCTGAAATCACCGATAAAAGCAAAATTGGAAGCATATTCCTTTCCATACATCGGTGAAAGAACCTCCACCAA
>NZ_CDSBKL010000440.1:0-3234 GCF_977115555.1 Aquiflexum sp. | reverse complement strand
GTTTTGGTCAGGTTGGTAAATTTGTCCTTTTCGAAGTTGTAGATGATGATGTCGTTGTTTCCCTTTTCATCCACCGCAGAAAAAGCCATCTGAATGTCATTGATAAATGCGGGTTGGTTGTCGTACAAGGGACGGTCAGTGACCAACTTTATTGAAGCAGGATCAAGGATCAATTTGGATCCCGTTTTCTTGACATCAATGGCAATGAGGTCAAAGCTTCCCTGCGCAAAAGTGTTGATTGACAATAAAATAAGCAGCGAGATAAAGGTAAATCGTAATTTGGTAGTCATATGCGATTGTTTACGGAAACTAAATTACAAAATCGGGGTTAGACTAAGGTGGGAAAATTAAGATTATATACCAATAAAAATCTGGATGCACTCAGGTCAAGCGGTGATAGCTTGGCTGATCTTGCGGTTGGCTTTTTGGTGAACCAACCTGATTGGTGTGAAAAAATCAATTCCTGGAAACAGCTTCCGGATGAAGAGGAATTGGCATCCTTTCCCCAAGAACTGAAGACTTTTTTCCTTTTTTTCCATCAAAAGCCTGATTTCATTTCTCCCAATAAGGTAAAAACCGCACAGGATTTTTTTGACAAAGAGGGGAACCTCTATTTGTCTATGTTGGGGTTTTATTCCTTGCCCTATTGCTATGCCTTTGCAGACGGCGCCCAAGTACTCGTCCGCTCCAAGAGAATTACTGACGAAGTGGGAATGCGGCTTTCGGAAACGGCTTTATTCCTGTTGGACTGTTTTGTGCCCGGTACATTTATCCATGAAAACAAATCCCTGTTGACCATTGCCAAAGTCCGTTTGATCCATGCCTTTAGCCGGTATTTCGTATCTAAGTATGCCAAAGATTGGAATCCTGATTGGGGATTACCCATCAATCAGGAAGATATGATCGGTACCAACCTTGCCTTTAGCCTCTTGGTCATGCGGGGAATGGAAAAGCTCAACCGCTTTCCGGGTTTGGATACGCATGAAGCCGTTTTACATTATTGGAAAATCATCGGCCATTATTTGGGGATTGACATTGCCTTTTGGCCGGAAACAGCCAAGGAATCCTTTGAATTGGAGAAACTCATCCGCAAACGACATGTCAGGCCTTCCGAGGCAGGGAATACTTTGATCAAATCTTTGCTGGGTTTTTATGAAAAATCCATCCCTGACCCGGCCATGTCAGCACTCTCGGAAACCTTGGTGGCTTATTTTGTTGGAAAGGAAGTGGCAGAAGTCTTGGGAATCCAAGAGAAAACCAAGCTTCCCAAAAGTGTCTATGCTTTGGTTTTGGATCTGAACTTTTTGAAACAAAGCGGAGGAAAACCATCCTACCAAAAGACGAGGATGCAGTTTTTGGAACAAAGTAAAAACCAATTCGGAAAGGAACTCAGTTTGGGGATTCCCGTTCCAAAGCGTCCATAACCGTACACTTTTTTGTCCGTGTTCGTGTCAGGACATTTTCAGAACACGTTAATTTAGGTTAAAATAGGCCATTTTACCTTATGGCATTCTTTTCGTACTTTCAGTTCCAAATGAAAAAAATCGGAACCATCATCCGCACATTCCCTTTGGAATTGGTCTTTTGGATCGGAGCCCTTATCGGCATCCTGTTTATTGACCCTTATGGCGCCCAACATTTCACCCTTTGCCCTTTGGAGAACCTAGGCTTCCATTGGTGTCCGGGATGTGGATTGGGTCGGGCCATGAGTCTGCTGACCAAAGGGGATATCCAAGCTTCATGGTCAATGCATCCGCTTGCTATGTTTGCCTTTGGCGCGATCGGTTTCCGAATTTTCGAATTAATCAGACACCTTAAAACTACAAAACACTATGGCTAATGTATTGAGACACCTTCCGGAGCTTGAAGGTATGGAATTGGGTTACATTCAGGGAATCCTGAAAAACATGGATGACGATCAGGCAAATCTATTTGCCCAAGTTTATCGCGCCAGAAGAAAAGACAACCAAATGGTATTGATCCTTTGTTTGCTAGGTTTCTTCGGATTTGCCGGACTCCACCGCTTTGTACTCGGACAGATAGGATTGGGTATCCTTTACATCCTGACTGTAGGTTTGTGCTTTATCGGTACCATTGTCGACTTGGTCAACTACAAAAGTCTGGCTTACGAATACAACATCAAAGTGGCACATGAGACTTTGTCCATGATGTCTAACAACAGCAATTTCTTCCCAAATGCCAATACCACAGACAATGCATAAGGGAATCAAATCAATAAGTTTGTTTTTGGGAATCGGTTTTCTCCTGGCGTCCTGTTATACACCGGAGAAAACCGTCACCCAAGACTATGAAGAAACATTTGAAGGCATCAAAGAGATTGAGCTGGAAGGTAAATTCCTTGAGGTAACCTACGAAGGAAAATCAGGTGATACCCAAGTTTACCTGAACGGTTTTCTCGAAGCTCCCGAAAGCTCCGGGATGGAAATCACCTACCGCAAGTCAGGATCCAAACTGAAGATCGAAGTGACCGGAGATTTGGATTTTGGATGGAATTTTGGAAACCAAATCAATGGCTATATCAGCCTGACCGGCCCGGAAGACATCAAACTCAACTTGGTCAACGGTTCGGGTTCCATCGAAGTCCTCAATGTGGTCCATGAAGATATCAACCTCAAAGTCAACTCAGGAAGCATCAAAGCCACTTCCATCGAAGTCGGTGACATCCAACTGAACGCTTCTTCGGGAAGTATCAAAGGAGATGCCCTGACTGGAAAAGTCAATGCCCAAGTCAACTCAGGGAGTATCACCCTGACAGATGTCAAAGGCGATGTGTATGCCAAAGCCTCCTCGGGAAGCATCAAGATGGAGGATGTCGATGGGGTAGTGGACGCAACTGTAAATTCGGGGAATATCCGCCTGAACAATATCACCGAATTGGCCTCCTTGTCTTCGAGTTCGGGCAGTGTCAATGCCGAAAATTCCGGTCTTGGCAGCAGGACCAGCCTTGAAGCCAACTCCGGCAGCATCAGCATCCAAACCCCCTCCGACCTTAAGGCCTTCAACTACGACCTCAAAGCCAACAGTGGCAGTGTCAGGGTAGGAGAGGATAACTCCGGCAAAAAACTCGATATCGACAACGGTGCCTCTGCTACTATTTCAGGAAAAGTCAGTAGTGGGAGTATTAAGATTGTGAATTAGGAATTGGAAGATTAGAAGATTGAAAAATTGAAAGATTACAAAATTGGGAAGGATGAAATAATTAAAAAATGAGCC
>NZ_CDSBKL010000439.1:0-3262 GCF_977115555.1 Aquiflexum sp. | reverse complement strand
GCTTTTTATAATCATTGAATACGTATCCAATCCCTTTCTCCTCCAAAAAATTGAAGGTCTTTTTCATCGTATCGCAATTTTTGATACCGTATATTTTTAAGGTCATATAAGCAGATTTTTATTAAATGATTTCAAATCAAAAAATCTCTTTGAGGGATTCTTCATTGGCTTGGATTATTTTTTCAACCAAATCATCCGTCAAAACTGTGGAAAGGAAAAGGCTTTCATATTGGGAAGGTGCCAAGTAAACACCCCTTTTCAACATGGATTGAAAATATTTACCAAATCGGGCGGTATCAGATTTTTTTGCAGATTCAAAATCATAGACTTCCTGATCAGTAAAAAAAAGGCTGTACATACTTCCAAGATGATTGATAGTATAATTCAGTCCAAGTCTGTCTAAAGAAGTTTGAAAACCCTTTACCAATTTATCTCCGATGGCATTGAGTGTTGTATATACTTGTGGATTTTGGTTTAGGTGTTTCAGCATCGTCAGACCTGCTGCCATTGCGATTGGATTTCCTGAAAGTGTTCCTGCCTGATAGACAGGACCTTCAGGAGAGACAAACTCCATGATTTCTTTTTTGCCGCCATAGGCACCGACAGGAAGTCCGCCTCCAATTATTTTGCCGAGAGTAGTCATGTCAGGGGTTACACCGAATAGTTCTTGCGCACCGCCTTTTGCAAGCCTGAATCCAGTCATGACTTCATCAAAGATCAGAACAATCCCTTCTCGGGTACAGATATTTCTGAGTCCCTGTAGGTATCCCTCTTTTGGTATCACAAGGCCCATATTACCTGGAACAGGCTCTAAAATCAAAGCAGCGATTTCACCTTTGTTAGCAGCTACAAGTCTCTCTATCGCATCTAAATCGTTGTAAGGAGCAAGGAGTGTGTCCTTTGCTGTACCTTTGGTTACACCTGGAGAATCAGGGTTGCCCATAGTAATTGCTCCCGAACCTGCGGAGATCAAAAAAGAATCCCCATGCCCGTGGTAATGACCTTCCATTTTGATGAATTTGTCCCTTCCGGTATATCCTCTTGCTACCCTGATGGCTGACATCGTGGCTTCTGTTCCGGAATTTACCATTCTGACTTTTTCGACAGAAGGAACCATCCTTGTGATCAATTCAGCGATTTCCACTTCTTTGGCTGTTGGCGCACCATATGAAGTTCCAAACTCCAATGCCCTTACTATAGCTTCTTTGATCATAGGGTGGTTATGCCCAAGGATCATCGGACCCCAGCTGTTGATGAGCTCGATATATGAATTGTCATCCTCATCATAGATGAAAGCACCGTCTGCTCTCTTTATAAAAATTGGGTCTCCCCCTACTGCTCTGAATGCACGAACGGGAGAATTGACTCCTCCCGGTATATATTTTTTTGCTTTTTCAAACAATGATTTACTTTGGGTAATCTGCATGTATATTATATATTTAATTCACTTCCAATTTACCGTCACTCAACTTTAACACAGGGACGTACTGATTGTTATTACTATTTGTAAAATCAAAACCATATGTTATTTTACCTTGTTTGAACCTGTTTTGGTTTAAATTCCCCCTAAAGTCAAAGCCTCTGTTAGGATTGATTGTTTCAGCTATCCAGTAGACAAGTTCGTATCCCAAATGCATATTCAATGAAGGATATTTTCCATATTCTTCATTGAATCCGTTCCTAAAAAGTTCTAGGTTTGGATTGTTGAAGTCAATTGAATTATTACCCAAAAAAACAAAATTTTGGTTTTCCAACATTTCAAAACTTGCAAAGTTGAAATACAGCCAACTGTCCATAACAATTACAGGAGTTTTCACGTTTTTTGATTCCATAAAGCCAAACGTCGCCTGGGCAATATTCGGATCGTCAGAAAGGATGATTACAGCGTCTACATTCGTGAGAGAATCGATTCCAAGTTGGATGGTCTCAAAAAATTCATTGATATTTTTTGGAGAAATCAAGGTTTTCGTGACTATCTTGAAATTACTGTTTCCACTAATTTCTGCTGTTTTTGTAGCTAGTTGTTCATCTCTTGCAGCGCTTGAGTAACCTATTGCCAACCTATTTCCCGCAACATTATTCTTAATATACTTAAATAGTCCAATACTTAAAGAAGAAACAGCAGGCCTGAAAAGAAAAGCAAACTCAGATCCCTGTATTTTATCATCCAAATTGGAAAGGGGATTGATGAAAGGAATATTATATTTTTGAGAAAACTGAAAAACAATCTCTGTTTCTTCTGGATAAATTGGTCCTACGATCACATCCGAATTAATCAAGCATTCATCATTAAGTATATTTTGTAACCGGGAATTATCTCTTTGTGTATCAAAAGTTCTCACATTAATTATGTATCCTTTTTCCCTCAACTCATCAAGAGCAAAACGAATACCTTGGTATAATTCAAGGATAAAATTTCCTTGCGAAAGAATTTGTACATCAGTACCTCCCGAATAATTAAAGGGAAGTAAAATAGCAATATCAAGAGACCGAAGGTTTTTATTACTTGGGTTTGGGGGACTTATAGAGTCAACACTACTTCTCAGTTGTTGCAAAATGACTTTTTCGTCAGAGGACATAATGGATTGTTTTTCCAATTGTTCTCTCAATGCAATTTGAAAACCCTTATTATCTCGGAATTTACTTAAGTTGGCAATTAAAAAGCTCACAGAGGTATTTCTCAAATAATTCAGACTGGCGCGTTCACCTTGAGATAAGATTTCAGGATTTTTAATGAAGGATATTTCCTGAAGTGCTTCCAGATTATTTGATTCTTCAAAATAGATCAATGCAAGCAGATACTTCGCCTCATCTTGCTTTTCCCAGTTCTTATTATCAGCTAATGGTTTGACAACTGATTTAGCCAATTCAAACTGACTATTCTTAAATGCAGAAAAGCCAAAGTGGTATTGGGCGTAGGAAGCCAATTTTCCATACTTGGTTTCTTCCATGTACGGACGCATCAATTCCATTGCGTCAGCATAATTTCCATACCCAATTAAAGTTTTTGCTCTTTTGTACGCTGCTAAGTTATCTTGGGGAAAAGCATTAGAAGAAAAAATAAAAACTAAAACAAATAAAAAGAAATAAGTTCTCATAAGTGGGATAATCTTAATTCAGTGATGTTGTTTATTCTCAAATGAAAGGCCAAGTTAATCCATTTCCTAGCAAAAGAAAAGCAAAAAATGGTTTCAGGAATGATTATCAAAGTGGATTGATAAATTTTCTTACCCAAGATTTTTACATTATAAATTCCGTTTAA
>NZ_CDSBKL010000438.1:0-3266 GCF_977115555.1 Aquiflexum sp. | reverse complement strand
CAATCCAAAGGATTGGCATTTGCAAATGTGTTGCTGAAAAGCATTCCCGACTCAGTATTGGTGAAAGGAATTATATCGGATGAGTCCGGGAACTATTTTTTTTCGGAAATACCCGAGGGAGAATACTTTGTGGAAGTTTTTATCATGGGATATTCCAAATCCTATACCCCCGGCTTCATTATTTCAGGAACAGAAAAAAATGAGTTAGGTGGAATAATGGTGATGGAGGAAGCCCAAAATCTGGAAGAGGTGACTGTAGTGGCCACTAGGCCATTTTTTGAGTTGGAAGAGGGAAAAATGGTAGTCAATGTGGCCAACAGCATTTCCGCTGCCGGATTATCGGTCATCGATGTATTGGATAGATCTCCAGGCGTAATGGTAAACAGGCAGAGCAATTCCCTTTCTATTTTAGGAAAAAATGGGGTGGTTATCCTGATGAACGGCCACAGGTTCAGAATGCCCATAGAGGCTGCCTATCAGATGCTGGCCGGTCTCAATTCGAGTGATGTCGAAAAGATCGAGATCATTACTGTCCCTCCTGCAAACTATGATGCTGACGGTGATGCTGGTTTTATCAATATCGTGATGAAAAAGGACAATGCTATGGTTGGCACCAATGGTTCCTTTACGGTCGGACAAGGCTATGGATCGGGCTATAATGGCAACATGAGCTTTAGTCTCAACCATCAGGGTCCCAAATTCAGTTGGTTTGGGATTTTGTCTGCGACTTATGTCGATCAGGTTCAGGAATGGGAATCCTTTAGAGGTAACAATAATGGCTTTGAAGATATCAAAATAAATACAGAAACCGATCGCTTCGGCTCTAGAAAGTCCATCAACTATCAAGCTGGGTTTGACTACAAGCTCACAACTAATACCATCCTTAGTGGCTTGGTCAGTGGATATAATAACCGTTGGGATATGACTGCACCCAACACTACAAAATCAAATTATTCCATTTCCCCCGATACCCTTATTAAGATGAATATTGTGGAAGTCAATAAATGGAGTCATATCATGGGCAATATCAATCTTCAGCATACTTTTCAAAACGGGCAGGTTATCAGTACCAATGTAGATTACCTGACCTACAAAAATTCCAATCCCTCCTGGTATACCATTATGAATTATGATGAATCCAATGATTTGATCAGTTCAGAGGAATTCAGAATAAGCAAAGATACCCCCATTGAGCTGTGGGT
This sequence comes from Aquiflexum sp., assembly GCF_977115555.1. Classification (NCBI taxonomy): domain Bacteria; kingdom Pseudomonadati; phylum Bacteroidota; class Cytophagia; order Cytophagales; family Cyclobacteriaceae; genus Aquiflexum; species Aquiflexum sp. The sequence continues at coordinate 2,064 of NZ_CDSBKL010000438.1, read as the reverse complement.
GACTGACCTCAACCATTCCATGAAAATCGGGAAATCAGTAGCTGTGGAATCAGGACTTAGAGCGACTTTTTCACAATTCACCAATACGGTGGTCTTCGAAGAGAAATTGGGATCAGATTGGAAGATTGACCCAAACTTCACCAATGATGGCCTTCTCAATGAAGATATATTGGCTGCTTTTTCCACCGCAAAAATTGAGTTTGACGAAAAGACTACTTTAAATGCAGGAGTAAGGTACGAGAACACCAAAACCAACCTGACCACTGTTTCGGGAGAGGAAATCGTGGACAGGCACTATGGGGATTTCTTTCCAACGACATTTTTATCCAGAAAAATAAATGACAACAACTTGGTTCAAGTGTCCTATGGGAGGAGAATTACCCGTCCTACTTTCAATCAGATGGCACCTTTTGTGTTTTTTTCTGACCCTTTTACCTTCTTCGCCGGAAATGAAAACATACTTCCTACTTACACCAACACCCTGAAAACAGATTATTCCTACAAAAGTATGATATTCTCTGTGCAGTATAGCAGGGACAAAAATGTAATCGCTTCCTTTCAACCTACCCTGGATGAAGAGACCAATACCGTATTCTTAAAAACGGAAAATCTTGACCAAATGAAGACTTTTGCCATGATGGTTGCTTTTCCTTTAAAAATAAATTCCTGGTGGGAAACCCAAAACACTTTCACGGCCAATTATCAAAGAGTCAATTCAGAGTTAAATGGGGAGGTTTATGAAGTAGATCAGAAAGGAATTCAGGTGGTTTTAACAAATACTTTCACCCTTCCAAAAAAATACACCATTGAGTTGATGGGCAATTATAATTCGCCCACTATCAATGGCTATTTCAATTGGCTTTCCCGGGGCTTCGTCAATCTCGGAATCCAAAAAGACTTTGAAAAATCCGGAGTATTAAGGGTATCCTGCAACGATATTTTTGAAACAAGCCAACTGCGATGGAGGTCATTTGAAGGTGCGGATTTGGAATTTTCGGGCAGGTTGAAATTTGAAAAAAGGGTGTTTATGGCCACCTACACTTATAAGTTTGGAAACAACAAGATCCAAGGAACAAGGAAAAGAAAAGTAGGTTCCCAAGAGGAGCAAAGAAGGGTTACCAATTGATTAGATTACATTTTTCATTGCGGGAAAATGAATCACTGTATTGGGACAATTTTGGGGTAGGTTCGTCCCAATCACCTCTGAAACGAGATAAAAAAAAATGATATTGTTTCATAATTTTCAATCAATCTAAAATAAGTTAATCAACCTTAACCAAGATAACCATGAAAAAAAGAATGAATTATGTAATCATCCTGACAATGGGAATAGCTCTCAATTGGGCTTTACTGTCTTCCTCTATTGCCCAAACCGAACCACTCGGCCCATTGATGTCAGTGACCGAATTTACCATCAAGCCCGGGCATGAAATGCAATTTAGGGAAGGTATCAAAGCATGGAAAGCCTGCTACCTGGAAAACAAGGGTGATTGGACATGGAGAGTGTGGCAAAGACAGCAGGGAGAAGGAAGTGTTTTTGTGCTTGCTTCAGATATGGCAAACTGGGCTGAAATGGACAAAACCGATGAATCCGGAAAAAAATGCCAAGACCTTGCCCGGACTATGATCAATCCACATATCGAGAAAGCTACCTCACATGTGACCCGTTTTCAATTAGGAATTAGCAAAGGTTCTCCACTTACAGAAGATATAATCAGGGTTTCTTTCTATGATTTGAACCCCATAAATGGCCATCGACTGATGGAGGTAGTCAAAGAAGTGGAAGGAATCCGCAAAAGTGCAGGACTTGAACCCGGAGGTTATTGGTATCAATGGCAGACAGCGGGACCCGAAAGCCCAAGTCTCCATCACGTGATGCCTTATAAAGATTATGCAGCGATGGATATCATCCAGGAAGGAGTTTGGCAGACTGTAGAAAAAAATGCAGGAAAGGCAAAAAGGGATGAGCTTCAGGCTGCATTTCGATCATCCCTTCAAAACACTTGGAACTATATCTACACCTTGGATAAGGACATAAGTAGGCCTAGTAAATAAAGAAAATCG
>NZ_CDSBKL010000437.1:0-3291 GCF_977115555.1 Aquiflexum sp. | reverse complement strand
GCCAAAACATTAAATCCGATTTTATTCATGGGTTAATAGGGTTTTGCTAAAAATAAGAAATTCAAATATGATAAAACAACAAAGTCATTCAATTCTCCCATTTAAATACATCATATTGGTATGGTTGATTTCCCCTTAATTTCTTCAGTTATTAAAATTAAACATTACCTGTATCTATCTTTCCATAAACCAAGTCTGTTTCCATTCTCCATCGTATGTATCATTTGATTGAGGAATACCCGGAGTGCTTCGACCCTCTTTGATATAGCGGATCATGATTTGGGTAAGCTCTTCGACCCGCTCAGACTCAGCAGCTTCTAGGTTGGTGGTTTCGCCTGGATCATTTGCCAAATTATAGAGCTGGACTTCTGGTAGATCTGCTTCAGCAGGGTCTCCTGGTCTTGGGAAGCTCCATCCTCCTGAGCCTTTGGCAAAAATCAATTTCCAATCTCCTTTACGAATCGCAAAACTCCCTTCAATCGAATGAAAAACAGTGGCTTCACGAAATGAGGATGGCTTATTTTCTATATCAAAAAGGGGAATAAGCGAATAGCTATCCTCTCCTTCGGTATCCGAAAGCGAATACTTTGCAATTGCTGCCGCTGTAGCAAAAAAGTCCACTAGGGAGATCGTCTCTTCACGCACTGTACCTTCCTTAATGGTGGCAGGCCATTTGGCAATAAAAGGAACCCGGTGGCCACCTTCATAAATGTCTGCTTTGTGACCTCGGAAATGCGAACTGGGAAAATGGCCCATTTCTATAAGTTTATCAAAACCGGCAGCAGGGGAGCAACCGTTATCACTGGTGAAGACAACAAGGGTATTCTGATCTATTCCTGCATCTTTCAAGGCTTGGTTTAGCTTCCCGATATAATCATCGATCATCATCATAAAATCCCCGTAAGGGAGAAGCCCGCTTTTCCCCTGCCATTTCTTTGGAGGTAAAATCGGTGTATGTGGCGATGGTAATGCGAGGTAAAGGAAAAATGGGTTTTCTTGATTGGCTTTGGTTTGAATATATTTTAAAGAACGATCAAAGAAATTTGGGGTCACTTCTTCATGGATAAAGTCAGGAGAAGTAGGTCCCTCCCGCCACCAAGAATATTCTCCTTCGTCAATCGTTACTTTATATGGTTGCGCGGTTGCTTCGCCGTTCTCCACATAGATATAGGGTGCCATATCGAGCGAACCGGAATGGCCATAGGCGTAATCGAAACCGAGGTCATTTGGAGTATTGCGGACAGGTTTTTTGAAATCGATCTGATCAAAATCAGCAGAATTCCAGCCTCCATCTTGAAACTCAGCGCCGTCCTTTAACCCCCAATCCCAGCCTAGATGCCATTTTCCTATAAATGCGGTTTCATACCCTTTTGACTTCAAAAGCGAAGCAACAGTAGTTCGGGTTTTAGGGATCAAAGCTTTCGATTTGCCAGTCAAGACGCCACTTTTGAGGCTGCTTCGCCAATTGTACCGACCTGTTAGCAGTGCATATCGGGTAGGCGTACAGACCGCAGAGGTAGAATGGGCATCGGTAAACCGCATTCCTTCCGAAGCCAATTGGTCAATATTCGGTGTTGGGATTTTGCTTCCTGAATTGAAAGCCTTGATATCACCATAGCCCAAATCATCCGCAAGGATAAAAATGATATTGGGTCGCTTTACTTCAGTCGGCGGTGCTGAACAAGATCCAAAAATTACCGTGAGTAAAAAAATCAAAAGGAGCTTAAATTGCATATTAATTACCGATCAGCTTGTTTATTTCTAAATTATAGATTTTACAGGACCTAAGGTTAAAGACATCTAACCCTTAACCAACAATCATTTAAAATCCCCCACTTTCATTCCTTTTCTGAATGTTCCAAAACCAAACATGGTCGGTTCGTATTTGCCGACGATGGATACGTTCAGGTCAGGAGTGATTTGATCCGGCATGTCCAAGCCCCAAAATACCGCATTAACGATCAGTCTCCTCAGATCCTCACTTTGCAGATCCACTGAAGCACCCATGGTGGTGGCGAATGCTTTTCCTTTCTTGCCTCCTTCTACCTGATAGTCTTTGGTCCATGCCATTGGCATCACTGATTTTTCCCAGATTAATGGCGTATCAGGAGTCATGCCTTTGGTCGGTTGGCCATAGACAAGTACATGTGCATCATGGGTCAGGTTCTTGACAGTATAGACATCCGAGGCTGCCCAAATGTCATTGACGCCACGGAGGATCGGATGGTCTGCAAGTTGTGCGGGACCGTCGATCAATGCACGGGCGCCTTCTTTGGCATGCTCGCCATGATGGGCTACCCAAGTTTCCCCCAGGATTTTTTGGCCGAAGCCACCTTCCCAACCCTCGGTTTTATTTCTCCAATCGTACTTGGCATAAGGGCTGTTTTTGTTTTTTTCATAGTGAAAAGCATGCGTAGCAGTTCTCATGCCGATGATGGGTTTTCCTGCCAACAGGAATTCATGGAAATATTTGGTCTGCTCATCAGGCAATTCACGGAATCTGGTGAGTAAAATCATCAGATCGGCCTTTGCCAAGTGTTCCAACCCGGGAATATTGTTTTGATAGGAAGGGACGACATTGCCTGTTTCTGGTTCGATAGGAAAGAGTACCGTACAAGTAAATCCATAATGCTCGGCAAGCAATTTGCCCAACATCGGCATCCCTTCCTCGGAACGGTATTCGTCATCCCCACTTACAAGGACGATATGCTTCCCTTTGCCGGGACCAGATTTTCCTTCAAACTGAAGCCAAGTCTTTCCTTCTTGGGCATTTGTGAGAGAAATGGAAAAAACCAATAGCAGTGCTATGGATGAGAATGTAAAAATCCCAAGGAATTTTTTGTTGCTTTGTTTGAAGTGGTTTTGCATAGGGTTGTGTATTAAAGAAAAACGCAATCCGTTTTTCATATTTCAAAAGATACTTTGAAACTCCAATTGAAAAAAGTGAATTTTTAAAAGAATTGAAAAAAAGACAATTCTTTGGTTCAATTGGTCAATTAATGGAATACGATTGGATGGAGATAGATGGGTCAAAGAACCATTAGGACCTAATTCAAAATTGAAAATGGACCTTCCGGTTCATGAATCAATATAAATTTCAGCTGACTTCAGCTCATATTTTTTGGGAAATCAAAATGACCATGTAGTATTTTAATTTCAGGCATGTAGTACTTATGATGTAGTGGATTTTTTGATTTGGGCTATGGGTATGAATATGTTTACATAATTGATTAATCACTGCTGACCCAATAAAAACCAAAGTTTATGCCTGCCGATCCTTTCAAAATATTT
>NZ_CDSBKL010000436.1:0-3302 GCF_977115555.1 Aquiflexum sp. | reverse complement strand
GCAATTTTCATGTTGGAAAAACTTACCAATTTGAAGTCTTTTGGCATTTCAAGTTTAGTTGCCCGGGCAGCATGATAGGTCGCTATCGCCAACTTTTCTACAGAAGCCAAAATTCCATCCGGTCTGTCCAAGCCATATAGAATTTGGGAAATAAGTTTGATATTAGCCTGTTCGGATTGGCTGCATTGGACTATCCAGTTTTCTTCAAAAGCTAGTCCATGCTTCGAAATAGCATCTTTATACCCCCTCAATCTTTCCCTGCCAATCGAAATCTCCTTTGACAACAATAAGAAAACAATCTTTTTGCATCCCTTTTCAATCAGGTGGACAGTAGCCTTGAAGCCGTTTTCATAGTCATTGCTGATGTATTTTGTGGTAGGGATCTCTTGACAGATCCGGTCAAAAAAGATGATCGGAACACCCTTGGAATATACCGTCTCCAAATGGTCGATATTTTTGGTCTGACTCGAAACTGACATCACGATGGCGTCCACCCTCCCATTCAATAAATAAGAAATGATTTTTCTTTCTGTCTCCACGTTCTCATGCGTACTGTAGACCAAAAGGTGATAGCCAAATTCCTGGGTGATTTCTTCGATACCGTCTATCACCTGGCTAAAAAAATTATTGATCCTTTCCGGGATAATGACCGCTATGGTTTTGCTTTTTTGTTCCCTCAGGCTCCTTGCAAATGGATTGGGCTGATAATTGAGCGCTTTGGCCATAGCAATGACTCTTTCCTTGGTCGGTTGACTGATTTCGTAGCTATCATTGAGCGCCCTCGATACAGTTGATGGAGAGAGTTTCAGTTTTTCAGCGAGGTATTTGATGTTGACTTCTGACATTTTTTCTTTGCAGCTCAATGTTTCAGGTTTTAATATAACCAACCTATTTCCGAAACAGCAAAATAAAAATAAATCCTTCATTTTGATCTTAATTTTGACCTTTTGGCCCGAAAACGTTTGCATCAAAATTTGAAGAATGGTTGGTTGGATTTCTCTTTAAAGGGTTAAATTGACCTGATTTATGAAACCCTTGTAACCTATGCCTGTGCCAAAATCAAAAGTAAGCCCATCATTTATCACTGAGGATTTTTTGCTGGAAAACAAGTATGCCAAAATACTTTACCATGAATATGCCGCAAAGCAGCCAATCATAGATTACCATAATCATTTACCTCCCGATCAGATTGCTGCAAACAGAACTTTTGAAAATATCACTTCAGTATGGTTGGCAGGTGACCATTATAAATGGAGGGCAATGCGGGCTTTGGGTATTTCCGAAGAATACATCACAGGACAGGCAAGTGATTGGGAAAAGTTTGAAAAATGGGCCTATGCCGTCCCTTATACCATGCGCAATCCACTTTATCACTGGACACATTTGGAGCTGATGCGGTATTTTGGCATTCATGAAACCTTGAATCAAAACAATGCAAAGGAAATATTTGAGTTTTGCAATACCCGGCTTCAGCAGCCTGATTTTAGTTCGCAGGGTCTGTTGTCTCAATTGAATGTGAAAGTGGTATGCACCACTGATGATCCTACGGACAACCTGATCCATCATCAAAATTTTGAAAAACAAGGGTCCTCTCTAAAAATGAAACCGGCATTCAGGCCGGATAAAGCTTTTGCAGTTGAAAATCCAATAACATACCATAAGTACATAGAAAGGTTAGCTGAAGTTACTTCCATATCCATTGATTCTTATGAGGATCTTTTGGCTGCGCTCCAAAACAGGATAGATTTCTTTCATCAAACAGGAGGAAGGATTTCTGATCATGGATTGGAAAGCCTTTATTTTGAACCTGATTCAAAATTGGATTTGGATACCATATTCAAAAAAGCCATTTCTGCACAGGTTTTGACTAAAGATGAAATTTCTTTTTTCAAATACAGAACCTTGATCGAATTGGGAAAAATGTACCATGGCAAAGGTTGGGTGCAGCAATTCCATTTGGGAGCTTTGAGAAACAACAATTCAAGAAGCTTGATAAAATTAGGACCTGACACCGGATTTGATTCCATCGGGGATTTCAGTCAGGCTTCTGCCCTATCGGGTTTTTTGAATGAACTTGATCATTCAGATCAGTTGGCAAAAACAATACTCTACAACCTTAATCCTTCCGACAATGAGGTTATTGCCACCATGGCAGGCAATTTCAATGACGGAACTGTCAAGGGAAAAATCCAGTTTGGGTCGGCTTGGTGGTTTTTGGATCAAAAAGACGGCATGGAGAAGCAAATCAACTCTTTGTCCAACATTGGTCTTATTTCCTGTTTTGTGGGTATGTTGACTGATTCCAGGAGTTTTCTTTCCTTTCCGCGGCATGAATATTTCCGAAGGATTTTATGCAATTTATTCGGAAGGGATATCGCAAATGGAGAATTACCGAATGATGAGCAGTGGATTGGAAAGATCATCAGCGACATCTGTTATAACAATGCCAACGAATTCTTCGATTTTGGCAATTAACCCAAAAAAGCATGTTTGATATCACAGATAAAAAAATAATCATTACCGGTGCCACCGGAGTCTTGGGAGAAGCTATGGCTTTTCACCTTGCAAATCAGGGCGCAAATGTCCTCATAATCGGTAGGACTGCATCTAAAGTAGAAAAGTTAGTCAGTGAAATCAGGTCTAGAAATGGCAAAGCAGACGGGTTTTTAGCGGATGTGACCAAAGAGTCCCAAGTTGAGGCTGCTGCGCGGCAAATACAAAACCGCTATGGTACTGTGGATATTCTTGTCAACCTTGCAGGAGGAAACTTGCCCGGTGCTGTGGTCAGGCCTGATCAGACGATAGGTGAATTGTCCGTTGAGGCTGTAAAAAATGTGATGGATTTGAATTATCAGGGGACTTTTATCCCCATCAAGCACTTCATTCCCTTGATGCTGCCAAATGGCAAAGGAAATATCATCAACATCTCCTCCATGGCGGCAAGTAGGCCGATGACCCGTGTTTTGGGATACGCCTCAGCCAAGGCAGCGATCGACAACTTAACCAAATGGATGGCAGTAGAACTCAATACCAAATATGGGCCTGACTTCAGGGTCAACGCCATTGCTCCCGGATTCTTTTTGACAGAACAAAACAGGACTTTGCTTACCGAAGCCGATGGAAGCCTCACCCAAAGGGGAAATCAGATCATCAACCATACTCCAATGGCCCGATTCGGAAAACCGGAGGATCTTTTGGGTACCCTTCAGTGGCTTTGCTCCGATGCTTCAAAGTTTGTGACCGGAACCATAGTCGCTGTCGATGGAGGTTTCAGTGCTTATTCAGGTGTATAAATAGACGCA
>NZ_CDSBKL010000435.1:0-3312 GCF_977115555.1 Aquiflexum sp. | reverse complement strand
TCATTATCTAAACATATAACTAATATCCTACATATCCAATCCGTCCAATGGACTTATTTGTGGCCCAATTCCCCTGAGGATATTTCATTTTATCAATACACAAACTGAAATCTTCTACTTTGACAGAGGCAATTCCTACGGTCTTGATTCACTTCTAAAAGGACCTTTGGGAAGTAATTTCGTCTTTATTTTTTATGGTATGATCAGGCAAATTGCAGGTCAAAAGGTTCTTATTCCATCAAAAATTCATTTATTTGTAATCTGATTGTCACCTGTCGGTTCCACTTTCAAGTGGTTTTGCAAAAAATACTCTTCAATTGTATGCTTCCCAAGATTAACCTGTCTTTTCCCCTTTTTTTCACGCTTTTGATAATATCTCTTGGGCTTGGTTCCTGTCAGCAGGATACGGTCTGTGATTGTGAGGGCAATGACCTGGTTTATTCCAATGATTTTTCCAATCAAGACCTCAGCAATATCGAAAATGGCAGGTTACTTGTTTTTCAAAATGACACCCTTCTCGGCAATTATTTCAATGAGGAGGTTACACTGAATTTGTCTTCCCTGCCTACACACAATATCGTCAAGGTAACCGTCGAACTTTGGATTCATGACTCTTGGGATGGTAATCCTGACAATGGGATAGGAGGTCCGGATTATTGGTACATGAATGTGGAGGGAGAAGAAGTCATGAGGACTACGTTTTCCAATTCACCATGTGAATCGACATTTTGTATCAGACAGTCTTATCCCGCTAATTATTTCAGACAGAATTTTCCTAAAACCGGGGCGATAAGGACCAACCTTCCCGGACTTTGCCATTTGGCAGGAATTCCAAACAATACCACGGTCTATAGTATCACCCAATTGGTAAAGCACTCTTCCCAAAATGTGAAAATTACTTTGGGAGATCAGTTGCTTCAGACCAACAGCCCAAATCCCAAGTGTGACGAAAGTTGGTCGGTGGGCAAAATCGAAGTATCCACTTTATTTGTGATGTGATAGGATGAAAAGCGCCATACCATCATTTTCAGGAGTTATTTTAGGTATTTTGGTTCTCCTGTTTTTCCAAGAAATTGGATTTTCGCAGACAGTTCCTGTGGGTACGCCGGTATTGGAAGAATATATGCGCAGGATGCAGCTTGTGGGGAAGTTAAGTGAGACAAGCAGTTTTTTGATCAGGCCCATCCTTCCAGTCCATGCTTTTGACCGTGAAGTGGGTTTTGACCTTGACAGTACTTTTATAGATTTTGAAACATCCGCAAACCATGGCTTTTTGGGAGAAAAAGAGCGGCTAAAATTCCTTGTCATGCCTGTCACCAACAGGTTTCAATACACCTCCAATTATGCTTTTGGAATCAATGACGGTGCGATGATTCCAAACAGGGGAATTCAAAATGTGTTGAGTGCCGGGGCCTATCTGGAATATGGGAAATTCAGTCTGCAGCTACAGCCGGAAATATTGGTTGCCCAAAACAAAGATTACCTGGGATTCCCTATCGAGCACCAATCCACGATTCTGTATTACTATGAGTACATGAACAGGATCGACATGCCGGAGCGGTTTGGAACCGCCCAATACAACAGAATCCTCGCGGGACAGTCGAGCTTTAGGTTCAATCATAAAGGCATGTCTCTTGGGATATCGACCGAAAACCTATGGTGGGGCCCGGGAAAAAGGAGCTCACTATTGATGAGTAATAATGCGCCGGGTTTTTTGCATTTTACCCTCAACACCCAAAAGCCGATAGAAACCAAAATCGGACACTTTGAAGGGCAGTTGATTTCGGGGTTTTTAAAAAGCACCAACTATCCTTCTCCTCACCCTGATTATGTTTTCCAACAAAACCCTGTTCTTATTCCAAAAAGGGAAAATGGTGACAGGTATATCTCCGGCTTGATTTTGACATATCAGCCCAAGTGGTTACCTGGATTTTCGATTGGCTATGGTTCTGTCAACCATATGTACCGTGCCGATATGGAAGTTTTTGCCGATTACCTTCCTGTATTCAATGGGGAGAAAGGTTTCTATGAAGTCCATAATGCAGCAAGAGACCGCAGACAGCAGTTCAGTTCAGGTTTTTTCAGGTGGCTGAGTGCTGAAGGACATTTTGAATTTTATGGGGAATACGGAACCAATGGCAACAGCATCAGGACGGCTGATTTTCTCATTACTCCGGAGAGAAACAGGGCCTTTACGCTTGGTTTTTCAACTTTGGTGCCTTTGAAAAAGGAAGACCAATTCATCCAGATAAGTGCTGAGATGACCCAATCAGGTCAGACGATCAGGGAAAGCATCCGAAATCTGGATACATGGTACATCCATAACCACGTCAGGCATGGTTATACCCATCAGGGACAGGTCTTGGGGATTGGCTATGGGCCTGCTGCCAATGTCAATTGGGTTGAAGTGGGATGGGTGAGAGACTTTAGCAAGATCGCTTTCCATATGGAGCGGATCGTGTACAACAATGACTTTTACAATTTCAGGTTTGAGGCTTCCAAGGATTGGCGCAGCAAATACGTGGACTTGGTACCTTCCCTTGTCACAGAGTGGAGATTTGGAAATCTCTTGGCGCATGGCAATTTTCAATATGTCAATACTTGGAATTATAAATGGTATCTGGAAAATGACCCTGATTTTTACTTTGTTCCCGGACTTGACAGGGGAAATCTCGTCCTGAATATTGGCCTTACTTACATCTTAAAATAAAAAGAGGCTTTTAGTAAAGCCTCCTTTCAAATAGCAAACCGTCAAACATTTAATTTTTTATTTTTTGCTCAGAACAAAATTGCCGCCTCCCTGCTTCAGAGTCATTTCCTTGGATTCGGGATTGAATTCCAAAGTAAGTCCGGCCGGAGTAAATATGAAGACATGTTCCTCTTTAAACTCCAAAGCGAATTTGGGTTGGCCTGTGGCCTGTCCGATCAGTGTGGTATTTTCTTTGGTAATGGTAACTTCCAATGGGAAAGTGGCGCTTCCATACACACCGAGATAGGGGTCAAGATCTTCAGTGCTAAGGGTATTGGCAGCGAAAGTGGGGATCGCATACTCCCTTCCAAAGTAAGCGCTCAAGGTCGCAATGGCGGCTTGGTTGGGGTCATAACTTGATCCGTTGACCGCCATGGCAAAAGCAAGTTTATCTTCCTGAAAGTAACTTAACATGGACTTGAATTCATCTATACCTCCTGTGTGGCCAAATGATACTTTGTCATAAAAGGGAATGGTAAACATCCCTCTGCCAAAATTATCTTTCATTTCCATCATCAATGCCAGACTTGAAGGTGAAATGATTTTCCCTGCAAAAAGGCCTT
>NZ_CDSBKL010000434.1:0-3331 GCF_977115555.1 Aquiflexum sp. | reverse complement strand
TTTTTTTTAAAAATAAATAATTAGATATATAATTTATTAAATAAAAAAAATTAATTGTGTTTATTCCATTTCTAATAAATAAAAAATAAGAAAAAAAAATCCGGAATTTATTCCGGATTTTTGTGAATCATCATGACGCTTCAAGAAAGCCACTTTTCCACATCCTCCTTGCTAGGGTTAGGTACCTCAAGCTTTAATTTTTTCCGTCTTCCACAGACATCATTGAAGAGTTTGTTTGGATCCATTTCCTTAAGCTGTTCAATAGTCTGAATGTTAAGGTCTCTGATGACAGGAAGTAATCCAATAGGTATGCCCAATTCCATGAAATCCTCATCTGATGCCATTTTCAATTTCTTTTCAGGTCTCATTTGAGGGAAGAAAAGTACTTCCTGAATGGTAGTTTTATTGGTGAGTAACATCGTAAGCCTGTCGATTCCAATGCCCAATCCTGAAGTAGGAGGCATACCATACTCCAAAGCACGCAGAAAATCCTCATCCATTGCCATAGCCTCATCATCACCTCTAGCTGCCAATTTCAATTGATCTTCAAATCTTTCCCTTTGTACAATCGGATCGTTCAATTCGGAATAAGCATTGGCGATTTCTTTGCCATTTACAAAAAGCTCAAAACGCTCGACCAAACCTTCTTTTGACCTGTGTTTTTTGGCCAAAGGAGTCATTTCAACAGGATAGTCAGTGATATATGTTGGTTGGATCAGGTTGGCTTCCACTTTTTCACCGAAGATTTCATCTATCAGTTTTCCTTTGCCCATACTGTTATCTACCTGAATGCCTAGATCCAAGCATACCTGCCTGAGACCTGACTCATCCATTTCGCTGACATCAATTCCTGCATATTCTTTGATGGAATCAAACATCGTCAACCTTTTGTATGGACCGGCAAAGTCAATTTCTTTTTCACCCACTTTCACCGCTGTCTTTCCATGGATTGAAAAGGTAACTTTTTCGATGAGGTCCTCTACCATTTCCATCATCCAGATGTAGTCCTTGTAGGCCACATAAATTTCCATGCTCGTAAATTCAGGATTATGCGTACGGTCCATCCCTTCATTTCTAAACATTTTGCCAAACTCATAAACACCTTCAAAACCTCCGACAATCAATCTTTTGAGATACAATTCATTGGCAATCCTCAGGTAGAGAGGCATATCCAAAGTGTTGTGGAAAGTATTGAACGGACGGGCAGCAGCACCTCCATGGACTTGTTGCAGGATTGGGGTTTCCACTTCCAGCCATCCATGGTCATCAAAGTACCTACGCATATTGGTTATTACCTTTGACCTTGTCAAGAATACTTCTTTGACTTCCGGGTTGACAGTAAGGTCTACATAGCGCTGCCTATATCTCAATTCAGGATCTGTAAATCCATCATAGATATTACCTTCCTCATCTCTTTTTACGACAGGCAATGGTTTGACCGATTTGGAAAGTATCTTCAGGTCAGTAACATGAAGGGAGATTTCACCGGTTTGAGTAGTGAAAATATATCCTTTCAGGCCGATGAAATCACCGATTCCTAATAGCTTTTTAAATACAGTATTGTAGAAAGTCTTGTCCTCATCAGGGCATAAATCATCCCTTCTGAGGTAAATCTGAAGTCTCCCTGTAGAATCCTGAATCTCCGCAAAGGAGGCAGATCCCATGATTCTCTTGGTCATTAACCTTCCTGCAATAGAAATATCTTTATAGTCAGTTTTTCTATTTTCGTAATTTTTATGGATGTCTTCCGCTGTCACGTTGACAAAGAATGATTCAGCAGGATAGGGGTTAATACCCAATTTCATCAATTCCTCCCTGTCTTTTCTTCTTTCTAATTCCTGTTCGCTTAATAACTGCATTTCTTTATTTCTTCAGTTCAAATTTTTATAACCATTCCGATAAGTGTCGGGACCAATAACCTTTATTTCTTTGCTGTTTTTCGTCTTGCAATTTCCCTCTTTACAAGGTCAAATTCCCTGCTACTTTGACCGGCGACGGATGTGTTTTCTTCTGCCCGACGGGAGAGGTAAGGCATTACTTTTTCAACCGGTCCATAGGGAACATACTTCACCACGTTATATCCTGCCTTTGCCAAATTGAATGAAATGTTGTCACTCATTCCATATAACTGTGCAAAGTAAATACTTTCATCTGAAGGATCGATCCCATATTTTGAAATCAATTCTGTCAAAAGAAGATTGCTCTTTTCGTTGTGTGAGCCTGATACCAATCCCATTGATTTGATGTTTTCGACACAGAATTCGAGGGCTGCATTATAGTCTTTGTCAGAAGATTCCTTGGTAGGTTGGATAGGACTTGGATATCCTTTGTCAGCTGCGCGATCTCTTTCCTTTTCCATATAAGCGCCCCGTACCAATTTGGCACCATGAAAATAACCCTTTTCCAAAGCTATGTCATGTGCTTTTTTAAGTCTTTCAAATGTGTCATGACGGTACATCTGATAAGTATTGTAGACAATGCAGGAATGCTTGTTGTATTTTTCCATCGCCTCATATGTCATATCATCGATGACATTCTGAAACCACGATTCTTCTGCATCAACCAATATTTTTGTATTGGCTTCATAAGCTGCCTTACAAAGCTCATCTACTCTTTTTTTGAGTTTTTCAAATGATTTTTTTTCATTTTCATTCAAAGTTTTTCCTTCCTGAATTTTGGTCATAATTTCAAAATCCCCCAAGCCTGTGACTTTAAAAACCGCAAATGGGATATTCGCGTCACCGGCAGACCTTTCAATGGTTCTCATGATCTCATTTTTGGTTGCATCATAGCTTGCTTCATCACCTTCTCCTTCTACAGAATAATCGAGGATTGTATGGATATGGTATTTTGCCAGATCGTCTAAGGCATGCTGACAATCATTGATGTCTTCCCCTCCACAAAAATGACCAAACATGGTTTTTTTCATTATCCCTTTTATCGGAAGACCAAGGGCAAATGACCAATTAGCGAGTTTTGTGCCGACGCTGACAGCAAGGTTGTTGTTTACTGTAGCAAAGATGAGGTACATTTTTTTTAGCTCAGCATTTGATTTTGAAGCAAAGGCGACTTCAAGATTTTCAAAAGAAATATTGGGTTTGTCAGGCATAGGACTCAAATTACGGGGCAAATATATTAAAAAAACCTCATGGGGTAGGGGATTGTTTGGTTATTTGATTTCAGAGATAAAGTGTAAAAATTAATTCCAAACAATATCCGATTGATGGAAGATAATATTTAAAAAAAATAGAAATACGCCACTATTATCATTCTGATCAGTTAGATCTTGCAAAATTATATTTTGAATTTTATTGCTTCTCCGACGGTAATT
>NZ_CDSBKL010000433.1:0-3332 GCF_977115555.1 Aquiflexum sp. | reverse complement strand
TGTGTAAAGAACAATCCAGCCCGGCGATTGGGCAAAACGATCACCAGATTTTGGAGTTCCTTGTATTCTTGAAGAATGGAAGCTGCTGTATTTCTTAAAAAACTATTCATTGACTTTTACAATTTCCCCTGTTTCCAAATAACATATAAATCCTCTAGTCGGCTTGACTGCCAGTTTACCTACCAAATCCATGTACTCGCGAACCTGCTTTTCATACTTTTCATAGGCTTCCCCTGTCTTAAAATCCACGATAATAGCCTCGTTATCTTTGAGAATAATCCTGTCCGGCCGCTTTTGCTTTCCTCCCGGAAGGAGGATTCCCTGTTCTGCCAACAAAACGCCTTTTGTATCAAACCAAGAAGCAAAAAGCGGATCATCAAATAATCCCTCAAGTTGTTTTTCTACCTGCAAGCGCTCCTCTTCTGAAATTCGACCTTCAAAATAAAACGCCTGCAGGAAAGATTGGCATTCAGTCAGTGTCCCGGATTTTTCCAAAATCTCATGCACCAACAATCCGAAATTCTGCTTTTTCCGCTGTGCTATTCCTTCTGCAGAGAAATCAACTGCATACTGCCTCACTTTCAGGAGTTCAGACCAATTTTGGTAAGCCCATCGGAGTTGGGGTGTAACCTTTTCCTCCTTATTCACAGTTTCCATTTTTGGCCAAGCTCCCAAATCAAAGACCTTGGTTTCAGGATGGAAGTATTCGGAAAGGCTCAACTCACCTTGCTGATCCATAGTACTGCTTAGAATCCTTTGTAGGTGGATTTCGAGGTTATTTTCAGAAGATTTACTATTGATTTCTTTAAAAGGCACCAAACCCCAAATCACTTCTTCTGCCCTGGTCAATGCTACATAGATCATATTCAGACTGTCCAGATATGCTAAAGTAGCCTCTTCCGAATAAGTTTCATTGAAATCTGATTTGGCCAATTTGCCATTCAAAGTCAGAGGAATGATGGCAGATAAATTCCTTTCAGAATCCTGAAAAGGTGACCAAACCACATTGCCCTTTCTGGTATCAAAAATGTCCCATTTCAAAAATGGCATCAGCACCACTTTAAATTGAAGGCCTTTTGATTTATGTATCGTAAGGATCCTCATGGCGTTATGCCCTTCGGGAATTTTGACAGTACGCTTCTCTTTATTTTCTTCCCACCACTCCAAAAAACCGGATAAATCGGCCCTGTTGTTGGCAGTAAAATCATAAACCGCTTCTTTGAAACCCGATATGTAAGCCTTCTCCAAGCCATTTTGCTGAAGCTCCAATTCACCGATCAACTCCTCCACTGCCTCCATCAAAGGCAACTGCAGAAGAATTGTCTCCTTGTCTTTGAATGACTTTTCCTTTTTGACCAAGAATTCGGGGGTTTTCTCCAAAGCAAACAAGTCATGGTTCACCGCTTCGTTTTTCAATACTGAATAATAATACCACATGGTCTTGAACTGAACTTTGTCTTCCGGTTCATGGAGGTATTTCAATCCCGCAACCAAGGCCTTGACAGAAGCCGACTTCTGCAGATACATGGACTCATCAGAGAGTACATCGAAGCTGTAAGGAAGTTCGGGATTGTCTGCTCCAAAGGCCATCAAAGTATCTGCGATCGCTTCACCTTCAGATTTTCTTCTTACCAGAAAAGCAATGTCCCGAAGCTCATACCCTTTCTCCTGCAACTCCATCACAATTCCCGGTAATCTGGAAAGTGCCTGTTCATCAAATTTTCCTTCATCCTCACTTTCCTTGACATCGATAAATTCGAATCGGACTTTTCCTTTCGATTCCAAATTGGCTTTCCGGTCTGAGACTTTCTGTTGGACATCATGATACGCCCGGGAAATAATCCCTGAATCGAGGGCACCATAAGTATTTGCCACCACATCTTCAAAAGCCTTGGGAAGTTTCTTGAAAAGTGCATTGTTGAAGGCTATAACATTGGGGAGGCTTCTAAAATTGGTGTCAAGATTTTCATTCCTGACCCTTTGTGAACCGATTTCGGCTTCTACTTCCTCAAGCAAAAGCTTCATCTCCCCTCCCCGCCATCTGTAAATGGATTGCTTCACATCTCCCACAAGCAGGTTGGTATTTCCCTGTGAAAGGGAGTTTTCAAGAAGCGGTTTGAAACTTGCCCATTGGAATCCGGAAGTATCCTGAAATTCATCAATGAGGTAGTTTCGGTATTGGTTGCCCACCTTTTCATAAATAAAGGGTGCATCATTTTCTTTTGTGATTTCTTTCAAAAACTCATTTGCATCAGAAATCAACAAGATGCTTTCCTCGTCTTTGAGAAGGGTCATTTCTTCAAGGAGGTTTCTAAAAATTCCAAAAACAAAAATATTCTTGGATATTGCCTCCAGCGTATTCCATTTTGTCAACAGGGTGTCAAACTGAGAAAGGATTAAGTTCAAGCCTTGATGGTAAGCACTTTCGATCCGCTCCATATTTGGATCTTTTTTCTTGTACCATTTTTCGGGACTGTCGATTTTGTCCACCTGGGTCGGGCTGGGTTCGGGGACAGGATGGTAACGGTCACCCAAAAGGTCAAATTTTCTCGCGAAAGAAATGGATCCGCCAGAAAAATCTGTCCATTCCAAACCATTGTTGATTCGGATCTGATTGGCTTCTTCTTTGAGTTGTCTTGTGACCTTAATGAGTTCTGCTTTCCTTTCGCGAACAAAAGCATTCAGGTTTTTGATGTTTTCTTTTTCCTTCAAAAACTCCCTGATCTCATTCCCATATTTCTTGAAACCTTCCTGAAAAATCTGTTTTCCAAGTTCTTTGATGTTTTTTCGGATATCCCAAGATTTGCCGTTTTGGATTTGCTCAACAGCATAATCCACGAGCCATTTGTGCAAAAACTCATCTTCCATCACGTTTGCAACCACCCGGTCTACTACGCGGTCAAGAACTGCATCCTGATCCATTTCAACCTCAAACTTTGCATTGAGATCCATTTCCCTGGCAAAGGACCGGACTACTTTCTGGAAAAAACTGTCAATCGTACTGACTGAAAACCTTCCATAATCATGCAGTATGGCAGTCAGGACTTGGGCAGCACGAGATTTCAGTTCGTCTTCACCGATATTCAAACCGTCCAATAATTCCCGATCCATTTTCTGGTCAGATTGTACGGTATGTTTAAGCCTTTTCAGCTCCTTGATGATTCGTTCCTTCATTTCCGAAGTTGCCTTGTTGGTAAAAGTCACTGCCAAAATGGATTTGAAACTGTCTGGAAATTTCAGTGCCAATTTGAGGTATTCCATCGTCAGGGTATAAGTCTTACCCGAACCTGCAGAGGATTTGTAAATGATAAAGTTTCTGTCGGCCATTTTCA
>NZ_CDSBKL010000432.1:0-3335 GCF_977115555.1 Aquiflexum sp. | reverse complement strand
ACCACAAATGTTGATGCGGAGAACCAAACTTTGATTAACCACAAATGTGTCTGCGGAGCACTGAACCGCCACTTTTGCCAAACCCGTGTTGAACTGACACCCTACGGGTGATCGATTTACCTAAATTCTGCTTATTTTTAGTTATATCAAAATCTATAATCATGAAAACTCAAAAAAAACAATCTGGGCACCGTTGCCCTCAATGATTCCGCTCAGGAGTATCTGCTCAAACTGGCCTCTTTCCTTGAAGCCAAAGCATATTCTCCCATGACCATCCGCAATTACATGGCCGAGATGCGCTATATATTTGCCTATTACAACCACCTCAGTCCGGGACAGCTTACCCAGGAACACATTGCCTCCTACATCAACTACATCAAAAAAGAACACGGGGTCGGCAGGGATAAATGCCGGATGACTGCCCAAAGCTGCAGCTTCTTTTTTAAACACATATTGCCCTCTCCTTATGTAGTGCCACATGCACTCTATCCCAGGCGCGAATTCAGACTGCCCGGTATTCTTACCCAGGAACAGATCAGACATGTAATCCAATCGGTCACCAACATCAAGCATAAAGCCATTATTGCCATGTTCTATGGAACGGGGATCAGGTTGAGCGAACTCCGGTTCCTGGAAATGAAACATATCTCAAGGGCCGAAATGCAGCTCAAGGTTGTGGCAGGAAAGGGAAGCAGGGACAGGTTCACCATCCTGCCCTCTGCCATCCTTGCGTTGCTCGAATCCTATTACAGGGTCCACAGGCCCAAAGTGTTTCTATTTGAAGGACAGACTCCGGGCAAAGCCATGAACGACCGTTCCATCCAGCATGCCATCCGCATGGCCATGGATCAGGCAGGGTTGGGACAGCATGCGTTTTCCGCACATTCCCTCAGGCATTCTTTTGCCACCCACCTCTTGGATGCAGGTACGGACATCCATACCATCAAGCAGCTTTTAGGACATTCCAAGATAGAGACCACCATGATCTATCTCCACCTTACCAAGCAACGCAGGGATAAACTTGTTTCCCCTCTTGATCTGCTCGGTGATGGAAAATAACCCCTCCTTCCAATCCCTGTTCGGACATCATACCATTCAGGGCTTCAACCCATACAGCAGAGCGGTTTTCTCTGACCTTGCTTCCTGCCATACCGCTGCCAAAGGTTACCACCTCAGCAGGTGTGACAGTCAGGAATGCGGAAACATGGCTCACCGTTACCATAGCTGTGGTAACAGGCACTGTCCTAACTGCGGCAGCATCAGAAGGGATGAATGGATTGCTGCCAGAACGGACGAACTCCTGCCCACTGCTTACTACCACATCGTGTTCACTTTGCCCCACGAGCTCAATCCCCTGATCATGGGCAACAGAAGCAAACTCTTCGATCTGCTTTTTCAGTCAGCATCCAAGACCCTGCTCAGGCATGCCCGGATGCCTGAATACCTTGGGGCTGAACCGGGGATCACCATGGTGCTCCATACCTGGGGACAGGATCTCTCCTTTCATCCACATGTGCACTGCATCGTCAGTGCGGGTGGCTTTGACGGCAAATCCTGGATTGATGCCAAACGCAAAAACAACCGGTTCCTTTTTCCGCAGAAAAGTCTGGCAAACATGTTCAAGGCCATGTTTATGGAAGGGCTGGAAAAGGACAGTTCCATTACCTGGTGTGGTGACAAAAACTCCATCCTCAAAGCAATAAGGTTCAAAAAGTGGAACGTCTATGCCAAAGCCCCTTTTGGGTCACCGGACCGGGTAGTGGAATATCTGGGCAGATATACACACAAGATCGCCATCACAAGGCACCGTATTCTGGAAGTCAACGCTACACAGATCAAATTCAGGTACAAGGACTATGCTGACGGATCGAAAACAAAACAGATGTGGCTCACTCACCGGGAGTTTGTCAGAAGGTTTGAGCAACACATATTGCCAAAAAGGTTTGTTAAGATAAGGCACTTTGGATATCTGAGGCTGCAGGGAAAGGGTGAAAGGTTGGCTGTGATCCGGTCAACACTGAACATGGAACCAAAAAAACCAAAGGTGAAAATCCCTTTTCAAATAAGAATGCTCGAAAAGTACGGCAGGGATATCTTCAAATGTCCCTGCTGCAAGACCGGAAGAATGACAGTCATCTTCGATACCAGAGATAAGGCAAACAGGAAACCAAAACCTATCAGATCCATTCCGGCCCCATCTTGATATCCAAAGGGACCAATGAAGACAGTGGCTTGGTCCGGGACATCCCAAAGTTCAAAAGACCCATTTACTGGGTAGGGGATTTTATACCCAAACCAGAAAGTTTTACAATAAAAACATACCAATCCTAAAACATCAAATAATCAAAACTCAAAAAACAGAATACTGATCCACCTAGCAGCCGTTTCACCCTGCGGATGTCAGTCAACAGCCACTAGCAAAAAGCCCTGATCGATGAATGCATCAATCAGGGCTTTTTTTCAAGGCTTTTCTCTAGTGGGCTAAATGTTGTGCGTTCGGCATTTTATTTCTGTCGGTATATTACTTCCCATATTGGTTCAAATTCAATATCTTCAAAGTCAAACGAATGTAGGTTTTTCTCTTTATAAATACCGTTGCTATAGGTATCTTGTATCCAATTTACAAAAGTCCAATTTCCTACTTTTTCAGGCTTGTCCCATCTTCTTGTTTTTAAAATTGTAGCCTTTGAGTTTATTCTTTCTGACAACTCTCTCAAAATCGGTTTGGAGTCAAGATTTAAACTCTTGGCAATTGACACTACAATGAAATATCCGAATTTAATGTCACGTTTATTTTCAAAATCTACTTCGAGTTCTGACTCTTTGATTAAAATTCCCGCATTATTATCTACAATAGCTAATGCATTTTTTGTTTGATGGTCTTCAGCCACATTTGGCGAGGGAACAAATATGACCGGCTTTCCTACAATGCACAATTCAGATACTGAAATAGCTCCAGCTCTTGAAATAATAATATCTGCTGCAGCATACGCATAATCCATCGTGTTTATAAAGGCATGCACTTGAACATCTTTTGTGTTATTGTAGATTTTATACTTATCGTAATACAGTTTCCCACATTGGCAAATAACCTGCATATTATGCGATTGGATAAAATCCAGTTCTTTTTCTATCAGTTCGTTAATCCGTCTTGCCCCCAAACTACCTCCAAGTATGAATAAGGTTTTTTTGTCACTTTTTAAAGAGAAGACTTTATGTGATTCTTCACGTTTACAATCTACATCCAATAACCCTTGACGAACAGGGTTACCTGTTTTAACAATTTTTTCTTTTGGAAAAAAAGGTTCCAAAGCATCATATGCCACACAGATTTT
>NZ_CDSBKL010000431.1:0-3341 GCF_977115555.1 Aquiflexum sp. | reverse complement strand
AGGCTGCTATCAGAAACATAAAGGGAGTTTTGGATTTGGTAACCTTAAATCATGGAATTGGAGTCGTGGCAAGCAGTATGGAAACAGCCTTATATGCCAAACAGATCATGGAAATCACTTGGAAAGGAGACCCAAAGGCAAAATCCCACAACAGCCAAGAAGCATATGCTGAGTACGAGCAAATCTCCAAATCATCGAAAACAGGCAGTATTGTAGCTCAAACAGGAGATATTAACAGGGAACTTCCAAAGGCACAAAAGACCATTCATGCGGATTATAAAAACGATTATATCTACCATGCGCAGATGGAACCGCTTAATGCTGTTGCCCATGTCAAAGCTGGGTCCGCGGAAGTTTGGGTAGGAACACAGGCAGCTGACGGTACCAGAAATGATGTTGCCAACCATTTGGGTATTGATTTCAAAGCAGTCAATTTACATACCTGTTATTTGGGTGGAGGATTTGGAAGGCGGTCGATGACGGACTTTGTGATCGAGGCAGTGGATATTTCCAAAGCAGTTAACCGTCCTGTCAAACTGCAATGGACAAGGGAAGACGACCTTCAATACGGCGCATTCAGGCCGATTTCCTTGCAAAAACTTGAAGCGGGAATGGACCAAAACGGCAACATCAATTCCTGGAAACATGTGGTCATCGGGACTGGTGGAGGATTGTTGGGTTCGGGTGCTGATATACCATTTTATGACATCCCAAACAAACTGATCGAAGTCAGGAACATTGACCATGGCGTCCGGACCAAGCATTGGCGGGCTGTGGGTCATGGACCGAATAAGTTTGCGATTGAGACTTTTTTGGATGAAATAGCTTTGGAACAAAACAAAGACCCATATCTTCTGAGAAGGGAATTGATGAAAAACCATCCAAGAGAGCTTGCAGTTTTGGATAAAGTGGCCGAGATGGCAAAATGGGGTTCTTCGGTACCGGAAGGCCGAGCTAGAGGAATTGCTTTTGCGGAGCGAAGTGGTTCATTGGCTGCAGGAGTCTGTGAAATATCCCTCAACAAATCCACAGGAAAGATCAAAGTCCATAAAATATGGGGTTCATTGGATGGAGGGGTCGTTGTGCATCCCGCGAATGCCAAATACCAGATGGAAGGGTCGTTGGTGATGGGATTGAGCAGCGTGCTTTTTGAAAGCATTACTTTCAAAGATGGTCAGGTCGAGCAATCCAATTTTTACGATTATCCGATTCTCCGAATGGAAGATGCACCGGAAGAAATCATTCTGGAGATCATTCCATCTACCGAAAAACCAACCGGAATCGGAGAAGCAGGTTTGCCGTTTATGGGTGCAATCATTTCAAATGCCTTTGCTGCCTTGACAGGGAAGCGGTTGAGACATATGCCATTTACACCAGAGAAGGTTTTGGAGATTCTTGCAAGTTGATTTAAACAAAGAATAGGTTAGGAATACATTTAAATAGGGGATCCCACTAAAATTAATTCAATTTTGTCATAGACTTCAACTTGTCACTTCGACGAAGGAGAAGTCTATATTTTTCCTAGCCATAAAATGATTTTTATTAAAATCCCTCATAGGACGAAACTTTTTCAATTTGTATTTCCCAAAAAATGCTTTTAATATGCTCTTTCATTTATACCACAACAAATGGGAGATTTTATAATTGACTTTAGTAACTGGATTTGGGACACACCGATGCTTGTTTTGCTGATGGGAGGAGGTTTGATTTTGTTTATCTATTCTGGTTTTTTGCCTTTCAGGTATTTTGGTCATGCACTCAAAGTTGTCCGAGGAAAATATGACAACCAAAACATGCCCGGTCAGATTTCTTCCCAACAGGCACTTTCCGCCGCCATTGCCGCAACGGTAGGTCTTGGCAATATCAGTGGCGTAGCAATTGCCATCAATATGGGAGGACCGGGAGCGATTTTTTGGATGTGGATGTCTGCTTTTGTAGGCATGGCCACCAAATATTTTACCTGTAGTCTTGCCATCATGTTTAGGGGAAAAGATACTTCCGGAGAAATTCAAGGAGGTCCGATGTATGTGATTGAGCACGGGATGGGCAAGAAATGGAAGCCTCTGGCTATCCTCTTTTCTGTGGCCGGCGTCTTGTGTTTGTTGTCGATTTTTCAGGCAAATCATCTGACAGAAGTTACCAGATCTGTGATGTTGGAACCTTATGGACTGGACAATGGAGAAAGTACAAAATGGATTTTGGGGATATTGATGATGGTGGCAGTTGCAGCAGTGATTTTGGGAGGAATCCAAAGAATTGCAGCGGTTGCGTCTAAATTGGTGCCTTTTATGGTGATCCTTTATTTTGGTACAGTCCTTTTGATCATGTTTCAATACATCGAAAGAGTTCCGGAAATGTTCTTGTTGATCATAGAAGATGCCTTTACAGGAAATGCCGTCATGGGCGGTGCAGTTGGTGCTGTGATGGTGATCGGTGCGAGAAGAGCTGCATTTTCCAATGAAGCAGGAATCGGAACAGCCCCGATGGTTCATGGTGCTTCCAAAAACAATGAACCTGTCAGAGAAGGATTGATCGCCATGTTGGGCCCGTTTATAGATACGGTAGTGGTATGTTCTTTAACAGCCTTTGTGATTTTGCTGACAGGAGTGTGGGAAACAGGTGAAAATAACGGGGTGCAACTTACCCTTCAGGCTTTTGAAATGGGGCTTCCGGGAATCGGAAAATATTTGCTCATGTTGGCGGTGTTGGTTTTTGCTCTTTCTACCATGTTTACTTATTCCTATTATGGTCATAAATGCTTCAATTATCTTTTTGGAGCAGAAAAAGCAAACTATTACAATTATTTCTACTTGGTGACAATCGTCGCCGGGGCAGTGGTTTCACTCGAAGTTGTGGTAAGTTTTATAGATGGGATGTATGCCATCATGGCGATTCCTACGATGATTTCGACTATTTATCTAGCCCCCAAAGTCAAAGCTGCGACGAAAGATTATTTTGCGAGAATGAAGAGGAAGGAGTCCTAAAAGGGTTGTCAAGTTGTCCGCAAGCTGTTGTCAAGTTATACCCAAATGCTGTTTTCGGGTTGGTGAAAATGTTGTCAAGTTGTCCGCTAAAGCCGTTATCAGGTTGGAAAGGAGTCAAAGAGAACTCGATAACTTGATCAAAAAGACAAACAAAATAGTCAAAGAGACCCTTCGTGCCTCAGGGTGACGCAACCCGACAACCCGACAACTTGACAACCCGACAACAATTACAACAATTACAACCAAATCAACCCTGCAAAACCAATGAACCTCCTCATCGCCCCAAATGCCTTCAAAGGAACGATTGAAGCTGACGAAGCGGCGGAGATTATTGGAAATGCGGTTTTGAGCAAAATC
>NZ_CDSBKL010000430.1:0-3345 GCF_977115555.1 Aquiflexum sp. | reverse complement strand
ATATCACTACTCCGGCAGATACGGAGACATTGAGACTTCCGATATTTCCTGACATGGGGATTTTGACGAACTCATCGCTCAATCCTATAAGTTCAGGGGAAATACCGTCCTCTTCAGATCCCAGAATCAGGGCTGTAGGGATTGAAAAATCAGCTTCATACATCAACCTGTCAGTTTTTTCACTGACGCTGACGACATTGAGACCCATTTTTTTCAGGTCTTTGACAGTATAATACAGGTTTTTGACCCTACAGATCGGAAGATGGTTTAAGGCACCGGCAGATGTTTTGACAGCATCAGAATTGATCTGGGCGGCACCCTTTTCAGGAATGACGATGGCATGCACCCCTGCGCAATCAGCCGTTCTGGCAATGGCACCAAAGTTTCGCACATCTGTGATTCTATCCAAAACCAAAATCAATGGAGAAATCCCTTTTGAAAAACATTCTTCAATCACATTGTCTAAAGACGCATATTCGATGGAAGACATGTGTGCGACGACACCTTGATGGTTTTTTCTCGTGATCCTGTTGAGCTTGGCATCAGGAACCCGTACTACAGGGATTTTTTCGTCTTTTGCGAGTTTCAGGAGTTCTTTGACGAGCTCATTGTTGACTTCTTTGTCAATCAAAATCTTGTCGATTTCCTTATGGGCTAGAATTGCTTCCATGACTGCCCTTGTACCGAATATAAAATCCTTATCCTGCTCGCCTTTGTTGATCAGAAATCCATCTGCGCGTTTCTCCATAATGTAATACTTTTAAACCATTCGGGTTGTAAAGCCCTTGACCTGTTGAGTGTGTAAAAACTAGGGGTCAGAATATTTTTAACCCGCGCAAAGGTAAAGGATATTTTTGAAATTGATTCAGGTGTACCATAAGACCAGGTTTCGCCGTCAAGGCTAAAGTAAACCTCGTTTGGAGGTCCCATGACGATATATACCATACCTCGGTCTGTTTTCCAGCCTTCTTTGAAATCTGTAAAAAGGATGTTGGCAAATTCAATCTGCTTGAAATATTCCCGGATGAGTTTTTTGGCAGATAAGGTATCTTTAGTGAGCGTGTACCAATATTGGTCCAAGGCGATTTTTTTATCTGCAGCGTCTTTGAGCAGTTCATGTTCTCTTCTCGTCGAAATATAGGTGACCATATCGACCATTTCATCGTAATCCTTTACCCTCGGGAAGATATCATGGACAGTTTTCAACAAAGCGCCTTGGGTGGAATTAGTATCAGACTGTATAAAGTAATACCCTATCCCAGGAAATTCTTTAGGCAAATTAGCCAGAAAACTCCCTTGGTATTCCACTTTCACTTCTCGTGGGACAGGTGCTGGCCGGATTTCCATGGGTGGCATGGGCACATCAAATGTGGTGGGGTAGAAGAAGGTGTGAAGATTGACTATTCCTCTTCCTTTGAATTCGACTGGTTGATTTTGAATCAAAAAATTTTGGTCAAAGGGCACCCTGTCCTCGTAATAAAGCCCAAAATTGGAATGCCCAAAAATAAATGGACTGATAAGGTCCATATGGTAGAAATACTCATCCCCTTGGCGGGTGTCCACTGCTTTCAGCACGGCAATGGCCATCTGTTGGCCTTCAGGGATAGTGACTCTTTTTTCAAAGTAATAATGGTACTCCGTTTCACGGATGATATCTTCTTTGGTCAGCTGGATGAGATTTTGGTCAGTAATAGGCTCCTGATAACCGGACAATACTCCATATGAAAATGTGTAGCTGTCAAATTCTATCTCGTCCTCGATCTTTTCGACTGGCATCTGAAGGAGAAATGTCCTTTTTGGCTCTTCTATGGGGATTATTTTCAGGGAAACCCTAGAATACCTGGAATACCGCAAGGCTTGATTGATGGTTTGGAGGTTTTGTTGTGCAAATGTGACTAACGGAATGCAAAAGAGGAATAACACAAGGCCTGAAATTGGCTTTATTTTGTTGCTGATTTTTTGTCCTATCATCTTGTATTAAAAATTAACCTTATTTTTGCCCAAATTAATGAAAATTTGAATGGCTACCTATACAACGGAAATCGCTTCTGATAAGTTGGTGAGTGATAATCCCATCCATCAGCGTCTGCTCAAAGCTTATATCGCAGCCAAACCTTTGGTCGGCGGAAAGCTCCTTGAAGTTGGCTGTGGAGAGGGAAGGGGAGTGGAAGTGCTGTTGGAAAATGTGGACAGCTACTTTGGGATTGATAAAATCCAAGAAGTCATCGATAACCTGAAAGTCAAATTTCCCGGTATCCAATTTGAACAGGCTGTCATTCCTCCATTTTCCCGTTTGAAGGACAATAGCTATGATACTGTGGTCAGTTTTCAGGTCATTGAGCATATCCAAAATGACAGGTTGTTTTTGCAGGAAATATACCGTGTGCTGAAGCCCGGCGGCAAAGCGATCATTTCCACCCCCAATATCCGTCATACACTTTCCCGCAATCCATGGCACATCAGGGAATATACCGGAACGCAGTTGACAGCTTTGTGCGAAAGCATTTTTGATAAAGTGGAATCTTTGGGAATCGGAGGCAATGAAAAAGTGTGGAATTACCATGAAGCCAACAGGGCTTCAGTCCGCAAAATCATGCGATTTGATATTTTGGATCTGCAATACCGGCTTCCGGCTTTTGTGCTGAGGTGGCCATATGAAATCCTGAACAGGATGAACCGCAACAAACTCCACCAACAGCAGGGCGCTTCCGTCACCGACATCAGCCATGAGGATTACATCCTTGTCGACCATCCTGATAAGGGATTGGATTTGTTTTATGTGTTGTGTAAGAAAGGCTAATCCCAAAGAGTAACGCCATCAATGTATCGGAAATCTTTGGTATTTAGTGTAAATAAAGGGATCTTATAAAAAATGGCAGTGGCAGCAATCATTGCATCAGGTATAGACAAATGGTGGCTTAAAGTGTATTTGTTTAAAAGGTCTAGTGAAATGGAAGAAATGATTTCATTAACCTGAAAAACATTTGTGAGTTCAATGAGCTTGTTTATTTTCCTTAAATCGGCTTAGTTCAGTGCTCCGAAAATCAATTCTCCTGCAGTAACCATCGAAATAGATATCCTATCTTCCCCAATCGAATTTAGCTTTTCGATAATCATTGAATTATTTTTTAACAACTCAATTAGAATATTAGTATCACAAAGAATCAGGTCCTTTTTGGCCATGCTTTTTCTCTGAGTTCAGTTAATTTAATTTCTCTGTTTTCCCAAAGTCCGGCAAAATCAAAAATTGATTTGGTTTTTCCTTTAATTTTCAGCTTTGGACTTTTAACAGACTTTTTGATCTTAATCAGATTTCTCTTTTCAAGATTGTCAAGTAAGGCTATC
>NZ_CDSBKL010000429.1:0-3358 GCF_977115555.1 Aquiflexum sp. | reverse complement strand
GGATCATGTGGCCTGCAAGGTGGAAACAATGCTTGATGAAAATCCGAAACTTAATATCGAGGAAGCTTTTCAAAAAGTCCATGCTTCATTTGGGATTTTTGGATTCGGTGGATTGGAGGAATCTTATAAAAAGCTGATAGAAACCCGCCTGACGAAATATTTTTGGCAAGAATTGAAATCAAATCTCATAAGCATCAAGATATTTATTCCCTTGCTTTTGACTTTTTGCTACTTCCAAAGTGCGTATGTTTTAGAGAAGTATTTCAGTTTCGGTGAAGGAGGAGAACTATTGATTGGGTTGGTATTCTTGGTTTTTGTGATGGTTTGGTGGTATTATTCCTTTGGCAGAGAATTCCATAAATACAAAAACTATGCATCATGGAGGGGAAACCAAGGGATATTGATGTTCACCTATCTTCCGCTTCAGTTTATGATACAGGGATACAAATACGTTGAGAATTTTAATTTGCTAGACCCGTCAACTTTGGGTTTTTGGCAGGTTTTTGCGGTTCTATTTGTCTTTGCAAGTATGGTAAGCCTGAGTTCCCTTCCTGCTGTTTTCAGCAGATCCCTCGAGGACACGAAGAAACTGGAGGAAGTTTATAAGTTGGTTTGATTTCCTTTTGGCTTCCAATCTCCACAACCTTAAAACTTTTCAATCTTCTAAACCTTCCAACCCTTCCCAATTTTTCAATCTTCCAATTTTCCAATCTTCCAATCCCCTCATTAACTTTTCATTTCCTTTTTGAAGTGCATCAAGAGTAAACCAAATATTCTTCCTACCTTTGCACCCTAATTCAATTTTACAATGCTTAATATTCGGAATATCGCGATTATCGCACACGTTGACCACGGTAAAACCACCCTGGTAGACAAGATCATACACGTTTCCAAAATCTTCCGTGAAAACCAACAGTTTGACGACCTGATCCTGGACAGCAATGACCTAGAAAGGGAAAGGGGAATCACCATCCTTTCCAAAAACGTATCCGTAAGATACAAAGACCACAAGATCAATATCATTGACACTCCGGGTCACGCCGACTTCGGAGGTGAAGTAGAAAGGGTACTGAAAATGGCCGATGGGGTTATCCTTTTGGTCGATGCCTTTGAAGGCCCGATGCCTCAGACAAGATTTGTATTGGGCAAAGCCCTTGCACTTGGATTGACTCCGATCGTGGTTGTCAACAAAGTAGATAAAGAAAACTGCCGTCCTGACGAGGTACATGAGTCTGTTTTTGACCTGATGTTCAACCTGGACGCTACTGAAGAGCAACTGGAATTCCAAACGCTATATGGCTCTGCCAAGCAAAACTGGATGGGTCCTGATTGGAAAAACCCAACTGACTCAATCCTTCCGCTTTTGGATGCCATCATAGAACATATCCCTGCGCCGAAAATCGACGAAGGTACTTTGCAGATGCAGATCACTTCTCTTGATTTTTCCAGTTTCGTAGGCCGAATCGCCATCGGAAGGGTAAAAAGAGGAACCATCAAAGAAGGATCCCAAGTGACTTTGTGCAAAGCAGATGGTGTGACCAAAAAAGTAAAAGTAAAAGAATTGCAGGTTTTTGAAGGTCTGGGCAGGGTCAAAGTATCCGAAGTCCATGCAGGAGATATCTGCGCAGTGACCGGAATCGAGGATTTTGAAATCGGTGATACCATCGCCGACTTGGAAAATCCGGAAGCATTACAAAGGATCGCGATCGACGAACCGACGATGAACATGCTCTTCACGATCAACAACTCACCGTTTTTTGGCAAAGAAGGAAAGTTTGTAACCTCACGCCATTTGAGAGACAGGTTGTTTAAAGAAACTGAGAAAAACCTCGCACTTCGCGTTGAAAATACAGACAGTGAAGATAAATTTCTGGTCTATGGCCGTGGTATCCTCCATTTGTCTATTCTGATCGAAACGATGAGAAGAGAAGGATATGAGCTTCAGGTAGGTCAGCCCCAGGTGATTTTCAAAGAAATCGATGGGGTCAAATGTGAACCGATTGAAACGCTTGTGGTAGATGTTCCTGAATCCACCGCAGGAAAAGTTATCGAAATGGCGACCCAAAGAAAAGGAGAACTCCTGATCATGGAGCCAAAAGGTGACTTACAACATTTGGAATTCTCCATTCCTTCAAGAGGATTGATCGGATTGAGAAACAACATGCTGACTGCCACCCAAGGTGAAGCCATCATGAACCATAGATTTACAGCCTATGAGCCTTTCAAAGGCCCAATCCCTGGACGTATAAACGGTTCATTGATCTCAATGGAAGGCGGACAGTGTACGGCTTATGCGATTGACAAATTACAGGACAGGGGTTCATTCTTTGTAGATCCGGGAGATGAATTGTACGCAGGTCAGGTTATCGGTGAAAACTCCCGTGACAATGACATCGTCGTCAATGTGCAGAAAGGAAAGAAATTGACCAACATGCGTGCTTCAGGTTCTGATGATAACGTAAGGATCGTTCCTGCCAAAAAATTCTCTCTGGAAGAAGCCATGGAATACATCCAAAAGGATGAATACCTTGAGATCACTCCAAAATCCATCCGTATGAGAAAAATCTATCTGGATGAGAATGAGAGAACAAGAATGGCGAAGAAAGATTCTTGAGAAGTTGGAAGTACGAAGCTTCCGTCATTCTGAACGGCTGCTCGCGGAGGTGAAGAATCTCTGAAAATACTACGTGAGCGATGAAAAGTACTTGAAAATAAATGAAAATCCCCTTAGCAAAAGCTTTGGGGATTTTTTTATGGGATTTCAAATTCGTGAAAGGGAACAACTTCTATCCTATTGTCGTCTTTTTCAAAATAATCCTTTTGGTCTAAAGTGACCAAATAACCTTTTTTTAGGCTAAAAAAAGACATTGCTCCCCAAAGCCCTTCTAATTCCCTGTCCATATTTTCAGAGGAAAGTTTATAACAAACCTGAACCACAGCCAACAATCCTCTTCTATCGAAAACCACAAAATCGCATTCCTTTTTTTCAGAAAAGTAATAGATCTCATGGTGTTTCCTTCGCAATGTGAGAAATACAAGGTTTTCAAACCTCCTACCCAAATCTTGGGAAAAAGACCGGGAATTTGCTGTAACCATTCCTGTATCAATGGAATACACTTTCTTAGGATTGATGAGTTGCTTTTTTTGAGAATAGCTGAATTTGGGGATAAAGAAAAACAGCCAACAAGCTTCCAAATAAGAGAAATATTCCAAAACGGTACTTGTTGCTCCGATCTCCAGGGCTTTTTTCAGTTGGTTACCAGATACAGGCTTTCCGACATTTGTAATGAGATACACAGTCAGTTGTTGTAGAGATTTTAAATCCCTTACTCCGTACCGTTGGGCAATATCCCTCACC
>NZ_CDSBKL010000428.1:0-3370 GCF_977115555.1 Aquiflexum sp. | reverse complement strand
TGATGATTTTTTTCATGTGGTCTTGAATTATGTTGGTTAATGTAAGAAAATCCACGTTTATCGTCAAGGGTTAAACCAAAATCCGCTGAAGGCGTTACATTTGCCGAAGATCAAAAACTTTTACGTACGCCATCATGCTTGAGGTTTCGGGATTAATCAAAAAATACGGCAAGCAAAATGCCGTCAACAACATCAGCTTTTCATTACAAGGCGGGGAAGTCGTCGGACTTTTGGGTCCAAACGGCGCCGGAAAAAGCACCACGATGAAATGTATCGTGGGTCTGCTTCGCAAAACTGCAGGGGAGATTCAAATCGGAGGGCATGACCACCTTTCCTTAGCAGCAAAAAAATTCTTTTCATACATCCCCGAAACACCTCATGTCTATGACCTCCTGACAGTGAGAGAACATTTGCAGTTTATTGCTCAGGCGTATTCGGTGACAAACTGGAAGGAAAAAGCAGCAGATCTGATGGAAACCTATGACCTGACTGACAAGGCTGATAAACTTGGCAGGGACTTGTCAAAGGGCATGAGACAAAAAGTCTCAATCTGCTGTGCTTTGCTTCCTGATCCACAGGTCCTGTTTTTTGATGAACCCATGATAGGTTTGGATCCAAAAGCCATCAAAAATACCAAGAGAATATTCCGCGAGCTCAAAGAGCAAGGCAAAACAATTTTGGTAAGTACCCACTTGATCGACAGTGTAGAAACAATCGCAGACAGGATCATGATCATGAAAGATGGCAACATCATAGGCAATGATACCCTGTCTAACCTCAAAACAGCTTTCAACGGTACCCAAGATTCAAGTTTAGAAGACCTCTTTTTAGAACTGACCAAAGATGAATGAGTTCAAACTTCTGATCCGAAAGGATCTATTTATCCTGATCAACAACATCAAGCTGATCCTCAGAAATCCGCTGAGGCTTTTGCCCTATATTTTTGTTTTGGGTTATTTTGGTTTTTTTTATTTCCGAAGGTCAAATAAAACAACAGAAGTCAATACTGATCAAATCGGAGACCTTCAGGATGCTGCCGGTCAAATAGAAGAAGTAGATTTTGCAGTTCAGAATATTGCCGGGGGAATTACCCTATTGGCTTTGGCGTTTCTGATGTTTCAGCTTTACAGAGCCACCAAGAAAAACATCAGTTTTTTCAGTATGGCTGACGTGAATCTGCTTTTCACGTCTCCTGTTTCGCCCCCCAAATTATTGATGTATTACATGATACGGTCAATCATACCATCATTGGGTGGCTCCTTCCTTTTCGTCATCTACAGCACCGCCCAGCTCAATGATGTTCTTGACCTTAACTTTTTGAATCTGGTCCTGATGTCTCTTGGGGTGACGCTTTTCTTTTTTATTCTTTCACCGATCAAGTTTCTGATCTATACGCTCAATACCAAGTACAATATCTTGGGCTATATCAAAAACGGGGTTTTCGCACTTGGAGTGATTCTCCTCCTGATGATTTTGATTCCCGGGATGATGGCAGAAAAATTTTGGCAGGGAATGTTTGCATGGATCGGAGCGCCTTGGTTTGATTTCTTTCCACTAGTAGGTTGGAGCCGTGGCATCATTACTTTCGTCAGTCATGACAGCATCTGGATTTCACTTGGTTTTATCGGGGTTTATATTCTTTCCTTTCTGATTATTGTGCAATTGGTGTTGACTCATGCAGGGTATTATTATGAAGATGTCCTAGATTCCACCCAATCCAATGAGGAAGTTAAGGAAAAAGCAAAAGGAAAACAGCAGGCTTCCGAATCTACCGGAAGCTTGAACCTCAACAAAAAACTTGAACTGAAAGACTTCGGAACCGGCGCAACAGCCTTATATTGGAGAAATTACGTCCACAGTTCAAGACAGGATTTCCATCCGCTTTTTGGTCTCTATGGCTTGGGATTTGCGGCTATCGCCATCATCATGGCTGTCCTTTCCAACTTTGACTGGTTTTCGCACAAAATCATCTATGGGTATTTGATTTTGATGGTTGGTATGTATTTCATGGCAGGAATGGGAAGGACAAGTATCGGGGATTTGAAAAAACCCTATTTTATCTTGATTCCTGCTTCTTGGACTTCCAAGTTCTGGAACATGATCAAGTTGGACATTTACCAGACATTGATTATGTCGGTGATCATGGTTATCCCGACAGTGCTGATCGCTGATTTGAGTTGGGGATTGATGTTGCTTTTTCCCTTTTGCATGATAGCCTTTTACCTGACCGGTTTTGCCATTACACTGACTACCCAAGTGGGTTTTGACGAAGGTTGGGACCGCAAGCTGATCAAACCTGTCATCATTGGTGGGGTATTTTTGTTTGGAATTTTACCATCGCTTGCCGCAGGTCTCTTTGGCTTCATCATTTCAAAACAATTTATTTTTGGTATGATCGGCGTCAGTATGGGGATATTTATTGTCGCAGCAGTGATGATGCACGTGACTTTGGATATTATCAGTAAGGTTGAGTTTAAGGAAATGTGATTTTAGGTTGACGCGAAGAACCAAATCATTAGACTTGAACTAACCAATATCAATCCCGTATTTTCCCAACAAACCCGGTAATCCATCAAGGGAAAATTTGGCTTTTTTGATCCGGTTTCTCTCAGGGTCGATACTAAAATTGGAAGCATTTCTAAAATCTGCCTTTTCCAAAACAGTATTGTCAAAAACAGCCCCTGAAAGGTCAGAACCATCAAAAACAGATCCGCTTAAGTCCGCTTCAGAAAAATCCGCTTCCTTTAACCTGCAATTTTTGAAAACCGTCTTTTGTAATTTTGTCTTATAAAATGAGGCGTGGTCCAAAACACAGTTTTCAAATCCCAAGACCAAGCCAATGATTTCACATTTGTCAAACCGCAAGCCCAATAGCTTGCAATCTTTGAAATTCACTTCCCTAAAAGCAGTTTTGAAAAGGTTGGCCAGACTGATGTTGCAACCCAAAAATTCGCATTCTATAAAAACGGAACCCGATAAATCTGCATTGGAAAAGTCACAGCTCTTAAACACACAGGATTCATATTCTCCTTTGGAAAAAGGTTTGGATTCAAAATCAGCACTTGTGAAAGTTTTGGATTGAAAGTAAGTAGTCATTTGTATCAATTTGAACCGGAAACGTAAAAAAACATTTTAAATTACCATAATCCAAAGAACCGGGATTGCAACATTTTATTATCAAATGTTCAAAATGGGCTAAATCGGAATCCTCTCCGCAATCTTCTTCCTTCAATCCAAATCAATCATTGTCTTTTTACCCAAAAATTCCCTTATTTTTATTTTCTGTCTCTTTGACTCCTACTCATGAAAGCACTTGTACTCGAATCCTACAACAACCTTGTCTACAAAGACATGCCTGATCCTGAATATA
>NZ_CDSBKL010000427.1:0-3391 GCF_977115555.1 Aquiflexum sp. | reverse complement strand
TGCTGTATGAACCTGCCCGGGTATGGAAAACAGTACCAAAACTTCCCCTTGTTCCCGTAATCCTCAAACCGACTTCTTCTGCTAAAAGGAAAGCAGTCAGCTTTTGGTCAAGGTCACGTTGGGCGCGCATCTGTGCCAACATCTCCGGAGTATAGCGGGCATTATTGCCACCGATATTGATGGCCTTTCTGTCTTCCAATTCCTGTTCAGACCATCTTTTGGCTTCTGCTTCGAATGCAGGATTGAGCGTCAAAGTTACAGGAGCCATGACAACTTTCCCTTTGAGTTTACCTTTGTATTTTTCAAAATCGGCATCTGAATTGATTTCCAACAAGGTGACTTCTGATTCTACCAATCCATTGGTCCCGTCTGTCCAAGCCTTTGGATAGCCGATAACTTGGGCATAGTAAGGCAGTTTCATCGCGATATAAGATTTCTTCACATTCCATCCCCTGCCAAATTCCCCGTAGGAATCGATTTTGACATTGGAAAGTCCCCACTCTTGGAATTTCTCTGAAGTCCAAGCCCTTGCATTGCGTAAGTTAGTCGAACCGGAAAGTCTCGGTCCAAGGTAATCTGTTAGGTGAAAGGAAATATCTTGGATTTGAGATTTGTTGATGCCTTCGGTTTTGATTCTGTACATCATTTCCAAGTCCACTTTTTCTTGTGCAGATACTTGACCAAGGATTAGAAAAAAAACAAGGAATAAAGCCTTCAGTTTGTTGTGTTGGTTCATATTCTATTTGATTGAAATTTAATTTTTTATGACAAATGTCGGGTACTGTATATTTTTCATTTTGAGTTTGAATAATATTACAATAAAATAGATTCCCAAAACTATTAAATCAGAGATCTGTTTAATTGTTTCTTTAAATGAGAATCCAAAAATGTAAAAAAATCTAAATTGGTCTTTGCCATCAATGTAATATTCTAAATTCGTCTCAAATACTGTTTCATGATTTTACAGATTCCATTAAATCCCCTCCAAGAAAAATACCTCAGAAAGTCGGGCCTCCTCCAACCCGATGAAAAAATCCTTGAATACGGCAAAGCCGGAGATGGAAATATGAACGTGGTCGTCCGGCTAAAAACCGAAAACCGCAGCATTATCCTCAAGCAGTCCCGCCCATATGTAAACAAATACCCTACCATCCCGGCTCCTTTGGGCAGGATATTCATTGAGGATGATTACTATCAGATCATCAATAGCCATGATTTCCTGTCAGGATTTTCTCCTAAAATCATCCTTAGAGACAATAAATCTCATTTAGTGGCAATGGATGACTTGGGAATAGGTGCAGACTTCATTGGGATTTACAGCAAAAAAATAGACCTGTCTCTAAACGAAATCCATACGCTTGTAGATTACCTTTTTTCCCTTCACCAACTTGAAATCCACAATTTTCCGGATAATACCGAAATGAAAAAGCTGAACCATGAGCATATTTTTTTCTATCCTTTTATGGAGTTTAATGGCTTTGACCTCGACAGCATACAGCCGGGGTTGCAGGCCATGTCTATGAAATTCAAAACTGACCTGAAATTGAAAAATGCTGTTAAAGCCCTTGGGAAAAGGTACCTCGAGAAAGGCAAACACCTGCTCCACGGAGATTTTTATCCTGGAAGCTGGATCCGTGTTGACTCCGGTCTGAAGATCATCGATCCTGAATTTGCCTTTATGGGAGACGGAGAGTTTGACCTTGGGGTATTTATCGCGCATCTCAAAATGGCTAAAACAAATCCGGAAATTATCAATACCATCAAAAACCAATATGCTTCCAAGTCAATCATTGACCAAAAATTGCTCAACAAATACACAGGAACCGAAATGCTCCGAAGGCTGATCGGATTGGCGCAATTGCCATTGTCTTTGACTTTGGAAGAAAAATCCGAAATGGCGGAAGAAGCAAGAAACCTGATATTGAAACCATGAAAAATAAAATCATTGCTTCCCTCATTTTGTCTACTTCTCTTTGGACATATTCCTGCAAAAGTCCTGAAACCAAAACCGATCTGCCGGAAGAAGAAACCAAGCCTTTGAGCCTTACAGAGGCTGAACTCCGGGATAAAGTTTTGGGCATGTTGGTTGGTTCGGCAATAGGCGACGCCATGGGAGCTCCCACAGAAATGTGGTCACGGGAAATGATCAGCGCTGAATATGGTTTTGTACAGGACTTGGACTCAATGGTCAGGGAAGTTTCCCCCGAAGGGATCTGGATAGCCAACCTGCCTGCCGGTGGCACTACTGACGACACAAGGTGGAAGAAACTCGCTTTTGAATACCTTGCAGGAGAAAACCCAAAATCACTCGATCCAAAGCAGTTCGCCTCTCATATCCTCGCACAATTTGACGGGTATCTCGCTGAATACAAAACTATCAACAGCGAAACTGCCGGACCTTTTGAGGTAAATTCCCTCAAAGTGGGTTGGCTGCAGGAATGGGCAAAGGCTGCAAGACCTTATGTCAAAAATGACCTGAATGGCTACCAAATAGGTTTGAGTACATTCTATGGTGGAGAAATGGTCTGCGCAGGATTACTTTATGCGCCTTCGATCGGGGCGTTTTTTCCTGAGAACCCTGAAAAAGCCTATTCTGAAGCCTTCAAATTAGCCTTGTTTGATATCGGCTATGCGAAAGACATCACGGCACTTTCCGCAGCAATGACTTCAGCTGCCATGAAAAAGAACGCTACCCAATCCGAAGTGCTCGATGTCCTGCGTTCCGTAGATCCCGAAAAATACTTTGAAGCAAGGTTGGTGGGAAGGAGCTCCTACAAAATCTTGCAGACTGCCTTACAGATTGTGCAGGAAGCCAAAGCCATCAACGAAGCCAAGTTCACCACAGAAGAAGAAAGAATCTCCTATTCAAAAACATGGACACCTGAATACCTTCAACCTGCTTTTGAGCTCTTGGACAAACACCTACAGGACATGCCTTTCCACGCAGGAGAAATCCACCTGCAAGTACTGACGGCAATGATTTTTGCAGATTTTGATTTTGAGAAAACCCTTATCTTCCTTGTCAACTATGGCAGGGACAACGACACCACCGCAGCGATCGCCGGAGGGATTTTGGGCGCTTATTATGGTTTTGACCGCCTTCCCGAGCAGATGAAAAACCAAGTTCTCGAGGTCAATAAAAATGAACTCGACATCGACTTGGTGGAATTGTCGGAGAATATGACTGAGAATCTATTGAGGAGGTATAAGTGAGTGGGTTAAGGGTTAGTTGGTTAAAGGTTATTTGGCTATTAGAGATTGCATAGAAGTGTTTAAAAAGCAACAATATTATTACTAAAACCATAGCGTTAAATACCAAAATCACCGTGGTTTTAAAATTTATTAGAGAAATTATTTCAAGAAAAAGATGACCTTTAATAACAAATATCAA
>NZ_CDSBKL010000426.1:0-3398 GCF_977115555.1 Aquiflexum sp. | reverse complement strand
GTTTTTTGTTCATTCCAACCCAAGCGTTCGTTGGTATTCACGGTTTGGATTCTTTTGTGTCGGAGGAGCTTTTCAGCCAACAACTCCGATTGTCTTTCGAGTTCGTCGTAGTTATAGCCTTTCAAAGTCACCCTGAAAGAAGGAATCCCATCTCCACCCGATCCGGTATAAAACCCCTGTCCTACACCATAGATGGTCCAACTCGCCCCTGACCAATCGGTGGACTTAACCGATAACCTGCCTTTCAGTTGGTAAGGCAAAGCGGATTTCTCATAAGCTTCCTTGAAAGTGATTGTGATTTGGGCATTTTGACCGGATTGTACATAAGTCACAAATTGATCGATGCCTTCCACGCCTTTGAGAAACCCCTCAAATTCCCGCATGATAAAATCCATCTGCTCCAGGGTATTGCCAAAAGGCAAACGGGCAGAAATATACAGCCTTGTCTTTTCCGCCTCGCGGTAGGATGATTTTTCAAAAACCCCACGGACAAACAAGCGTAATGAACCCCCTAGCGCCTTGTCCAGATAAGGACGGATTTCTTCTTGGTAAAGAGTCGAGCCTACCGTTTTGTTATACCATTCCTGACCCTCCCATTTGGCAGGAAGAAAGAAAACAGGAATCCCGAAAAGCAACAACAAAAGAAAGATAAATGTCTTTCTATAATTGGCGACAAAACCTATGCTTCGGCTAAAAACCCCAAACGCCTTCACCCTTTTTCTGAGTTGTTTGACAGTCAGTGCCCTGCCTTTTTTTGCCTGATTTCCAAAAAGAATCTCATACATGGCCGGGGTAAATAGCAAAGCCACCAAAAGCGAAACTGCCAACATCACGGTCACCACTACAGAAAATTCAGTGAGGTTTTTCCTGTCATCTTCAGGCAGGAAAAACACAATCAACAGCGCAATGATCGTCGTCAGCGAGGCACCAAGCAGTGCCACAAATACTTTCCTGTTTTTGTGCTTGTGCAAGTGGTCGATCATGATGATCGCGTTGTCCACAATCAAACCAAAGGAAATCGTAAGCCCTGCAAGGGAATACATATGGATGTCCACTTTGAGCAGGTACAGGATAATTCCCGTAATGCTCAGGTTGACAATGATGCCCAAAAAGAGAATACTGAGGTACTTGAGATTCCTATTGATCAGAAAAATAAAGACAATCAAAATCAAAATAGAAAGGCCCGAGCGCTTGTAAATTTTGTTCAGTTCCTTTTCGAGAAACTCGGTATCGTCATTTTCCAGGCGTACTTCAAATCCTTCCGGCAACAAAGATTTGGTTCCATCAATTGCCTCTTTGATGTTTTTGGCCAAGAGGACTTTATTGACTCCGTCACGGTTGATAATGGAAAGGGTTACAGAATTGTTGCCATTGATCCTGTAAAAGGAATTGGGTTCGGCTTCTTCCAAAGTCAAACTCGCCAAGTCTTTCAGGTAAATCTCTTTTCCTTCCTTGGTGGTGACAAGTAGGTTTTCAAGTTGACTGATGTCTTGCAGCGAGCGGTCCACCTGAATAAAAAGCGTTTCTCCCCTGTTGTTGACCACCGAACCGGGGAAAGACCTGCCAAAAGATCCTGCAATGACTGATTCGATATCTGATTTGGAAAGTTTGAAAGCCTGGAGTTTTTTGATGTCATAGGTGACAAACAGCTGCAGGTCGTTTGCGCCTCTGATGGTGATTTCCTCGATTTCAGCAAATCGGTTGAGAGATGATTTGATGACATCTTCTGCTATTTTTTTGATCTCAAAGGAAGCAAAGGGACCGTTGACTGAATAGGTCAAAATCGGGGTTTTGAGGTCGGACATGCGCTCGGCAGTTTGGGTGACCAAGGGATAAGAGACTTTCTGATCCAATGCCGGATAAACCTGCCTGATGATGGAAGAAACCTCAAATTTCTTGAATTCCATATCCGTTTCCTTGTCAAAACGCAAGGTGATCGACCCCCTGTCGTAATTGGATAGGGAGTTGATCTTTTTGAGATCTGCCAATTGGGAAAGTGCTCCTTCCAAAGGAGAAGTGGCCAGTTTTTCGACCAGATCCGGAGAAGACCTAGGCACCCCAAAACTCACCGTCAATACCGGTTCACGCTCCCGTGGATTCAGATCCACAGAAAGCCTCGGCACCAGGGCAAAACCGATGATGGCAAGAACGATGAACGATATGATGATGCGGAAAGGAGTCAATTTATATAAAGTATCAAGATTTAAGTATCAAGTATCAAGACCCAAGAGGCAAGAACTAAAAGCAGATTTAGAACCAAGTATCAAGTACAAAGTACCAAGAAGCCAGAACCAAGGCCTTTGGGCTCGACAAATGGAGAATATTGACCACGCAAAGCTGCCAACCATCAGTACTCCTCCTTTTCTCTGTGAACTCTGTGTTCTTCGTGGTTAAATATTTTTTACTCATGTCCTGTGTCTTTTCGAAATAAACCAATAAGCCAAAGGCACGAAATACAGTGCTGTAAAGGTTCCGATAGTCAGACCGCCGATGACGGAAAATACCAAGGGCCGCTGCAGGTCAGCACCCAACCCTGAAGAGAAAACCACCGGCAACAAGGCTAATATAGTCGTGATGGAGGTCATCAGGATAGGTTTTAACCTGATCTTCCCTGCTTCATAAATCGCCCTTTCGAGACCTTCCCTTTGATTCATCGTTGTACTGTACCTAATTTTAAGCCTGTTGATGGTATCGATTTTCAGGATGGCATCATTGACCATGATTCCCAACATGACAACCAAGCCAATGGCTGACATGACATTGAGTGAAGTTCCGGTAAGAAAGAGGATGATAAACGCCCCCCCGATCCCCAAAGGCAAAGTAGCGATGATGATCAATGGCTGAACAAAACTCTCAAATTGCGCAGCAAGGATAAAATAAAGCAACAGCACAGAAATCAAAAGGATACTGACCAATTCCTTGATACGCTCTTGGTCTTTGAAATACTGACCAAAAAATGAAACCCCAAGATTCTTGTCCGCCGCCCATTGGATGATTTCAGGATTGTAAGCAGTGGGATTATCCTTGGCCAATATCACCGATTGGAACAAACCTGCTTTGTCTGCCGTGACGAATTTATAGTGGTTTTCATATTCAAAGCTGATGAAATTGCTCATTGCGTATTCGTTTCCATCTTTTCCCTGAAGGAAATTCGCATTGAGAATCTGCTCAAAATTGGACTTGTTGGCGGTGAGCTTGATCGGCGTAATCTCCCCAAAGCGCTTGATATCGGTAATTGGATACACGCCAAACAACTGCTTCACCTGCTCCTGCAAGTCCCGGGGACTGATGCCATAGAGCGCGAGCTTGCCACCATCCAACCTGAATATCACGGAGGCTTCTTTTTGTAATCCCGGTCCACGGCTGAATTCCTTCACAGGAAATGATGACAGCCATTC
>NZ_CDSBKL010000425.1:0-3402 GCF_977115555.1 Aquiflexum sp. | reverse complement strand
AGGTACCTGAGTCATGAGGTATTTCCATTTTCATATAGGGAATACTTATTGTATTTCTCTTTTCAGGATACTTTGGAAAATTTCAAAAAATATGTGCAATGCGGGGGATTTCCGGAATTTCTCCGTGATCAAAATCCTGAAATATTGCAGATGCTGCTCAAGGACATTTTGTTCAGGGATATTGCTGTCAGGTATGGGATCAAAAACACCCATGTCCTGATGGATATTGCGCTATATTTGGTGTCCAATATCGGTAAAGAAGTGAGTTTCAATGGTCTCAGAAACAATTTTAACGTTGGTTCTCCCACTACCGTATCGGATTACCTTTCGTGGATGGAAGATGCATATTTGCTTTTTTATCTTCCAAGGTTCAGTTGGTCAGCGAAAAGTATCTCCAAAAATCCAAAAAAAGTTTATTGCATCGATACCGGATTTGCAAAATCCAATTCTTTGAGTTTCAGCAAAGATGAAGGAAGGCTTTTGGAAAATCTTGTATACCTGAACTTGAGGAAAAAATTCCAAAAACTGTTCTATTTCAGAGAGCGTCAGGAATGTGATTTTGTGGTTTTTGAAGGTAATTCCTGCAAGTGGTTGATACAAGTCTGTGACACTCTGCACCCTGATTACAGGGATAGGGAAATCAATGGACTGATGGAAGCAATGGAATTTTTGAAAATGGACATCGGATATATTCTTACCCTAAACCAAAATGATCAAGTGGTCATAAACGGAAAAACCATAATCATTCAGGAGGTTAGAAAGTTTTTGACTTGGATGTGATTGACTTGGAATTTCCGCAACCAATCAAAAATTAAACTTGGCGCTCAGGAGAAAAATCCTCGTTTCGTTTTTGGAATAGAAATCCTGCGAAAATGACGCAGTCCTATTTTCACCTGCAAATCTCCTTGTGTCAAAAATATCCCTGACACTCAAGGCTAGGCTTCCGCGGTTATTGAAGAAGTTTTTCATGACGTTGGCATCCACAAAATATTGGGCAAGATCACGTCCTTGTGCTTCAATTTCAGGTGAATCGTAATTGGCTACAATCTGAAAATTGATTCCAAAAGGCAGTTTGAAATCACTCGTAAGTTTGGTATTCCAGGCAAAACCTTTGTTGATGGATCCATTTTCGACATTTGAACCATCGACAATGATCCTAAACATCGTCAGACCACCGCTGATATTCCACCAAGGCCTCACCTCTCCCAAACCGATCAGTTCCAAACCATAAGAAACCGCTGTATTCAGGTTTTCCGGTTGCATGTAGGAAATTCCATCCTGAATGATGGTAATCATGTCTACCTGCCCATCCACATGCCTGAAGAAAGCATTTGTGGTAAAGCTTGATTTAGCCCTGTTGAGCATGTGACCAAATTCCAAGGAATGTATTTTCTCCGGCTGAAGGTTTGGATTTCCCCGCCTTACACTCAGAGAATCA
This sequence comes from Aquiflexum sp., assembly GCF_977115555.1. Taxonomy (NCBI): domain Bacteria; kingdom Pseudomonadati; phylum Bacteroidota; class Cytophagia; order Cytophagales; family Cyclobacteriaceae; genus Aquiflexum; species Aquiflexum sp. The sequence goes on along the minus strand of NZ_CDSBKL010000425.1, from coordinate 1,964 downwards.
GTGATATCCGGAAATGGATTGAGTCTCCAAGGTCTTGGTCTATCGATCCTTCTGCTGTAGGTAAATTTCAGAGAATTCTCCTCATTCAGCTTGTATAGCACCTGCGCACTTGGAAACAGGTTAAGGTAATTCTGCTTGTTGATCTCATTGGTATTGATCAGTTCGGTATTGAGGTTGGTATATTCTCCCCTTAATCCAAAAGAGTAATCTATTTTATCCGAAGATGCTGCATAGATAAAATATCCAGCATACACCTGGTCTTTGTAGATAAACCTGTTGCTGACTTTGGGGTCTGTTACAAAATCCTGGTCTCCTTCCTGAAACCTTTGGAAAACAAAATCATTGTCAAATTCCCTCAAAATGGATTTCAGGCCTGTCTCTATCTTCTTTTTGTCTGAAAGGGGCTGGGTGTAATCTGCCTGAAAAACATAGATGTTTCTGGTTTCGTCCGTAAATCCACGCTCCTGACCGGTGAGGTTTTCTTCATTTGCCTCAGTCGAATTATTGAAAATATCTATGTTCTGAACCTTGTATTGGTTACGGTACGAACTGCTCGCTAAAAACCGAAATGACTGATCGGGATTGTCAAAAGTCCTTTCGTAAATGATTGCATTGTCGACGCCATCATCATCTTCTGTTTCATTGTTTCTCCTCACAAAATCCAAAATGGATTCTCCGGTAGAATTTCTGCTCAATTGGGAATACAGAGTGTTTACCTGACTGTCCACATTGGTGGTGAAAACCCCTTCGTAACTGATGATATTCTTGCCAAAGTAGTAATCTCCGCCATAGTTAAAAGTATGACCGATATTTTGGGATTCCCTGTCAGTTTCCTGAAGCAGCCGTTCATCTTCTTCAAAAAGAATCCTATCGGAAGTCCTTTTCCCGACATCCCTCCAATCCCGGTAATTGTATCCCCCATAAAGATTGTATTTGATGGTTCGGTGATTGAACCGGACACCGGTATTCATCCTTCCACGGGTACCATACGTCAATTCGCCACTTCCGTTTGTTCCGAGGTCTTCGCCTTTTTTGAGGATGATGTCGATCACACCACCTTCCGCATCTGCATCGAACCTTGCATTTGGGTTGTTGATGATCTTGATCTGCTCGACTGCACTTGCCGGGAGTTGGTCAAGATTTTGGGTCAGGGAGGAGTTTCGGCCGTTGATGAGGATGTTTGTTCCGGTACTTCCCCGGAGAGCGATCGTCCCATCATCGCTTACACTGATGGAAGGAGTGTTTCTCAAAATATCAAGCAAAGTACCGCCAAGATTGGACATGTTGGCTTCAGGATTGATGGTGATACCCTCCACATCTGCACGAAAAGGGAATTTTGCGGCTTGAACGACTATTTCTTCCAAGTTTTGGTTTTCGCTGACAACTTCGATTATACCAAGATCAATACTTGCCGATAGTTGGAGCGGAGTAATGGTCTTTTTATCGTAGCCAATCAGGTAAAAATTCAATTTGTAATTGCCAACAGGCGCATTCAATTCAAATTCACCGTTTTCCTTTGTATCTGAGTAAGTAAGGGGCAAATCCTCTCCCTCCTTGAATAGTGCCACTTGCATAAATATTATCGGCTGCTTGGAATCTGCATCAACAACTTTTCCTTTGACTGGGAATGTATCGCCCTGACCCATAGAAAAAATAGATTGTAGGAAAAATGCTCCCAACAAAATTGATTTTATAAAGAAATAAGAAGTAAGCGTTTTCATCTCGATGTTTTAAAAATTAATCTATGTACATACATATAATCCAAAAACAACCTTTAAGGTTTTGATTTTTTGAAACAATTATTTGAATGGATATATAATAGCTTTTAGAGGAGATATAGAAAATCGATTTCCAAGGAAATATTCATGTTGTTTGAAAAGTATATAAGAGTAATAGATGCGAGAAGGGTGATTTCAAAAGTAAATTTCCAATAGGTTTACCCTGGGGTTCGAGCTAAGCGATAT
>NZ_CDSBKL010000424.1:0-3406 GCF_977115555.1 Aquiflexum sp. | reverse complement strand
TGGCTGTTTTTTTCAAAAAGGACTCTTTGGCTGTCGGGCTCAAAAAGGATGAATCCTGTCAGATGATTTCCAAAAAACGATTTCTCATTTAGGAGACTGTCCAACCCGACATACCTTGTCCTGAAGTCAATCTCTTGTCCAAAAATTGGAAAGATGGCAAATGCCCAAATGAAGAATGAGAGGATGGTCTTTCTTAAATCCATTGAAATCAGATCCTTTGTTTTTTTCCTGCCCAAAACAACAACAACCAACCCACAATAAACGCAACTCCACCCAATGGGGTGATGACTCCAAGCCAAGTGATTCCGGTCAGTGAAAGGACATACAGAGAACCTGAAAAAATAAGGATTCCTATCAGAAAGGACCACATGGCTTTCACCAATATTTTTCTTTCGGGCTGAAAATGATACCAAACAGCTACTACCAACATGGCCAAAGCGTGGTAGAAATGGTATTTGACGGCTGTTTCAAAGGTGTCCTGTCTGCCATTGGTTTCTAAAATTGACTCCAAACCATGTGCTCCAAAAGCTCCAATACCAACGGCAAAGGCGCCAACTATCGCAGCTATTTGAATAAAATTAACTTTCATGTGCTATTTGTATTCTCTTTGTCCAAAAATTGAAGTTCCGATTCTGACCATGGTACTCCCTTCTTCCTGAGCGATGATATAATCCCCGCTCATTCCCATGGAGATTTCTTTCAGGTTAAAGTTTGCCGGCAGCTCTTGTATTTTTAATGTATCGAAAATAGATTTCAGATTCCTGAATTCCTGCCGTATGACCTCTTCATTGTCTGTATAAGTAGCCATCCCCATCAAACCGACGATTTTCACATTTTCCAAAGCTTTCACCGCTTCACTTTGGACCAAATCCATCAATTCTTTTTCATCGAGGCCAAACTTGCTTTCTTCTTTGGCAATGTAAACCTGTAATAGACAATTGATAATTCTGCCGGATTTTTCGGCTTGTTTGTTGATTTCTGTCAGGAGTTTGAGAGAATCCACACCATGGATCAAGTAAATAAAGGGGGCTATAAATTTCACTTTGTTGGTCTGGAGATGTCCGATAAAATGCCAACGGATATCCTCGGGTAACTGTGCCTGCTTATCCGTCAATTCCTGTACTTTGTTTTCTCCAAAATCCCTGACTCCCAAGTCATAAGCTTCCCTGATAGCAACAGCCGGGTGGGTCTTACTCACAGCCACCAAAAGGCAATCAGGATTGACAAATGTATTTTTTATTGAAAGAAGGTTTTCTTTGATACTCATTCTGTAAATTTGGCCAAATCAACTCAAGCAAAGATATGGCGATATTGGGTACATTACTAAAAAAAGGTATCAGATTAAGGGATTCTTTGGTTCAGGAATATAGCTCACCTTTGGACCTTCAAAAAGAGGAATTGAAGAAATTGATGATCAAAGCAAAAGATACAGAATTTGCTAAAAAGTATAACTTCGATTTGATCCTAAAGGAATTCAAGAAGGGTGACAGCGATTTTTATAAATTATATTCAAGTAATATTCCAATATACAACTACGATACCATCTATACCGAATGGTGGTACAGACTCAAAGGAGGAGAGGAGGATATTACCTGGCCCGGTGCTATCCGTCATTTTGCATTGACATCAGGCACTTCAGGTGCTGCTTCCAAGTATATCCCCATCACCAAAGACATGGTCAAAGCCATCAGAAAGACCGGTGTCCGTCAGATCTTGTCCCTCTCCAAATATGACCTTCCGGATAAGTTGTTTACCAAAGGGATTTTGATGCTTGGGGGAAGTACTGACCTGGAATTTAACGGTACTTATTTTTCCGGAGATCTCAGCGGGATTACCACAGGCAGATTGCCTATTTGGTTTCAGCGCTTCTACAAACCCGGAAAGAAAATCTCCAAAAACAAAAATTGGGGAGACAAGCTGGAGCAAATCGTGGAGAAAGCGCCGGATTGGGATATCGGGATTATTGTCGGTGTTCCGGCTTGGCTTCAGATTTTGTTGGAAAAAATCATAGAGAGGTACCGCCTCAAAACCATTCATGACCTGTGGCCTAACCTCCGGATTTTTGTTCATGGCGGGGTTTCATTTGAGCCCTATAAGCAAGGTTTTGAAAGACTACTTGACAAGCCTTTGATTTACATGGAGACTTATCTTGCTTCTGAAGGGTTTTTGGCTTTTCAGGCTTTGGCAGACAGAAGGTCTATGCGGTTGGTTTTGAACAATGGGATATTTCATGAATTTATCCCCTTCAATGAAGAAAACTTTGATGCTGACGGTGGATTACTCCCCCATGCAAAAACACTCAAAATTGATGAAATAGAAGAAGATGTTGACTATGCCTTGCTTATCAGCACCTGTGCAGGGGCATGGAGGTATTTGATCGGGGATGTCATCAGGTTTGCTTCTAAAGAAGAAAGTGAGATTCATATCACAGGCAGGACCAAACATTTTTTGAGCCTTTGTGGAGAGCACCTTTCGATGGACAACATGAACAGGGCCGTGGAATTGGTCTCTGAAGAGCTTAACCTCAATATCAGGGAATTTACCGTTCTAGGTATGCCTCATGGATCGCTCTTTATGCACCATTGGTTTGTGGGTACTGATGACAAGGTAGACCATGACTTACTTCTCCAAAAGATTGACGACAGTTTGAAGCAGCTGAATGACGATTATGTGGTGGAGAGAAAACATGCTTTGAAAGAAGTGAAACTGACCATCCTTTCACCTTCAGTTTTTTACGCTTGGTTAAAATCAATTGGAAAAGAAGGAGGGCAAAATAAATTCCCTAGGGTTTTGAAAGGGGAAAAGGCGGAACAGTGGATGGCGTACTTAAAGGAAAATGGCCTAATATGATGAGCCAAGCGCTTTGGGAAGGGATCAGCATGGGGCTTGTATTGTCGGCGATGATCGGGCCTGTTTTTTTTGCTTTGGTACAAAACAGCCTTGAACATGGCTTTCGGTATGCAGCCGTTTTGGCCTTGGGGATTTTGCTATCCGATTTGATCTATGTGCTGATTACCTATTTCAGCGTGTCCATTTTTGCCCAATACCCTAATTTTGAGATCATCTTAGGCTATGCCGGCGGGGCGGTGCTGATAGGCTTTGGGATTTCCAATATGCTGAAAAAAAACAGAAGCAGGCCCAATTCAGGCGGGGCTCCACTGCCCAAATCCCAAAAGAGGACCGGATTTATGAAAGGCTTTGGCATCAACGGGGTCAATCCTTTCGTGCTGCTTTTTTGGATCTCCATCGCCGGCTTGGTCAACCTCAAGTCCGAGTACCGGAGGATCGACATATGGCTGTATTATGCGGGAATCCTGCTGACGGTATTCTGCATCGACCTGCTCAAGGCCTTTATCGCCAAGCAGCTTTCGGGATTTGTCACCCCTAAGCTGATGGGCAAACTCAA
>NZ_CDSBKL010000423.1:0-3414 GCF_977115555.1 Aquiflexum sp. | reverse complement strand
CCATTCACAAACATAAAACTTCCTGTCACAATATCTTCCGCATGGTAAGCCTTGGCCTGATTGGAAGAAAATCCATTGGCTTTGGTAACTGGTCCAAAAAAGAAATCCAACAAATCCAACTGGTGGGAAGCAAGGTCAAAGAAGTATCCACCACCGGCAATTTCCGGATTGATTCTCCAGTTGTTTTCCAGGTGTACGACCACATCAGGTTTGAGTACCTGCTTCAGGTTGATGTGGACAGTTCTGATCTCTCCGATAGCACCCGATTCCATGAGCTCCTTGATTTTCAAAAAATGTGGCAATGCCCTTCTGTAATAAGCCACATAAAGAGGAACCCCTGCTTCCTCACAAATGGCGATCATTTCCTTGCATTCGGAATATGTCCTCGCCATGGGCTTTTCGACATAAACAGGTTTACCGGCAGCAGCCACCAACCTTGTCAGCGGCAGGTGCATGTGAGGAGGAGTGGCTATATAGATTGCATTGACCTCCGGGTCGTGGACCAATTCCTCAGCGGATGTATACCACTTGGGGACATCATGGCGCAGTGCATAGTCTTTGACTTTGGCTTCATCCCGGCGCATGACGGCTACCAATTTGCTATGTGGGATATGTTTCATAGCTGGAGCAGATTTGACTTCGCAGACATTGCCGACACCCAATACACCCCAACGGACTTCCTGATCCTGAATTTTTTTCATGGTTCTAAAATAGGGAAAAAGAACGAAGTACGAAGTACCAAGTACCAAGTATGAAGTAAGAAGTGATGGTAAGAGGTGGTGTCAGTTAAACAAATAGCCAATTAACCAAATAACCATTAATTGTTGAGAGGTGGTATCAGTTAAACAAATAACCATCCCGATAGCTCGGGACCTAATAACCAATAACCAATTAACCTTTAACCATTATTCAAAAAAGGATCGTTAAATTGAAAGTGTGGACCAAACATATTGACATGCTCCGATCTGAAAGACTTAACAAAAACCCGAAACTTTACATTTTTCTTCCATTGTATTATAGCCTTTGGGCAGACAGTGAGCTTACGCCCACGGAAGTCAAAGAAATGACAGTACTCATAAACAAGCAGCCTTGGCTAACTGAAGAAGAAAAAAACTGGCTGCAATCCCACCTTAATCCATCAAAACCTCCAAAACCCAAAGAGCTTAAATCTTGGAAAGCCATCATCCAAAAACTGGAACCGGAGGGATTGACAGACCTTTTTGAAATAGGAAAATCCCTAGCAAAACATCATGCAGGAGATTCTGAATTGACTTTTGAGGAAAGCTTGAAGGCTGACTTCCAGCAAACCGAGTTTGCACTTGGTATCCTGAGCAAAGAAGCCGGATATAGTTTCAAATCCAGCCACGAGACGATCTCGACGGAATACAAGAAAGAAAGTAATTTCAATGTGCAAAAGATGGCAGCCTTGCTGGATGGAAATCAGGCAGGGCTGATTAAAAAAGTAAAGGAAGTGATATCCCGACCATCTTTTGCCTACAGGGAATATGATTCTCTCACCGACCAACGAGAGCAGGTATTGAAATGGTGTCAGGAACTCGCGGAGGAGGGGTTTGGCGCATGGGCATTTCCTGACTATGCCGGAGGAAAAAACGACATGGAAGGCTATTTCACCATCATGGAAACCTTAAGCTACCATGACCTCAGCATGGTGATCAAGTTTGGGGTGCAGTTTGGGCTTTGGGGCATGAGTGTTTACTTTTTGGGAACAGAAAAACACCATAAAAAATACCTCAAAGACATCGGTAGCCTGAAGCTTCCGGGATGCTTTGCCATGACAGAAACAGGTCATGGTTCCAATGTCAGGGGCTTGGAGACCACCGCCACTTACGACCATCAGCAAAAAACCTTCACCATCCACACACCTAACCCCGATGCCAGAAAGGAATACATCGGCAATGCCGCCCTCCACGGACAGATGGCGACTGTTTTTGCGAAGCTGATCATCGATGGAGAAGATTATGGGGTCAATGCCTTCGTCGTTCCACTTCGTACTGCGGATGGCAAGATGATTCAAGGAGTCCGCATAGAGGACTGTGGCAGAAAGATGGGACTCAACGGAGTAGACAATGGCGTGATTTATTTTGACCAAGTTGTCATCCCTAAAGAAAACATGCTTGACAAATTTGCGTCTGTCAGTGAAGATGGGGAATTTGAAAGCACAATCAGTTCAGACAACCGCCGTTTCTTTACCATGTTAGGCACACTTGTCGGCGGCAGGATCGGGATCCCGAGATCGGCCATCTCCGCCACCAAAACCGGCTTGACCATAGCCATCCGACATGGGGAAAACAGAAAGCAATTCGGTCCTGAAGGTGGGGAAGAAATCCCAATCCTCAACTACCGCATGCACCAAAGGAGACTGATGCCGCCATTGGCGGAATCTTATGCGATCCATTTCGCATTGAAATACCTTACCCAACGGTTTTTGGACAAGACCGAAGCAGAAGCTATGGAAATCGAAGCTTTGGCAGCTGGACTGAAATCCTATGCGACCTGGTTTGCCACGGCCACTTTGCAGGAATGCAGGGAAGCATGCGGGGGCAAAGGGTACCTGTCCGAAAACCGGATCGATGCACTGAAAAATGACACAGATGTATACACCACCTTCGAGGGCGACAACACCGTTCTGATGCAATTGGTAGCCAAAAACAGGTTGACGGAATTCAGGAGGGAATTTGGTGACATGAACATCTCCACCATTTTCAATTTTGTAGTAACCCAAGCACGGACTTCTTTTACTGAGAAAAACCCCATCATTGTCCGGAGTACCGCCACGGAACACCTCTTGGATTTTGAATTCCACCTCAACGCCTTCCGGTATCGGGAAAATTCCATCCTCAGCAGTGCCGCCCAAAGGCTCAAACGGCACATCGAGCAGGGCATGGATTCTTTTGATGCCTTCAATGTGGCCCAACATCACCTCGTCAATGTCGCACAGGCTTATATCGAAAGGATCATTTTGGAGCAGTTCCAAAAGCAGGTCAATGAGACCGAGGACGAAAGCTGCCAAATGGCCATGGCCCAACTCTGTCAACTTTATGCCCTCCACACCATCGAGAAAAACAGTGCATGGTACCTCGAGCAAGGCTATATGGAAGGTGTAAAATCTAAAGCCATCCGCAAGGAAGTCAACCAACTTTGTTGGGAAGTGAGGAAAAATGCCCTGGCTTTGACAGATGCTTTTGGGATACCGGAGAGTTGTATCAGCGCCCCAATCGCAAAGAAATGATGAATGAATAATTCTGAATGATGAATTACTGGAAACGAGAGAAAAAATTAATGCTGAATTCTGAATTCATAATGCTGAATTAACGGAGCCGGCATGCTGAACCGGAGCTTGCGGAGGTGAAGAATCTCTTTGTTGGAAAAAAGAAGCGAGAAACGAGAGTCGAG
>NZ_CDSBKL010000422.1:0-3417 GCF_977115555.1 Aquiflexum sp. | reverse complement strand
GATATGCTTACTTACCTTTTTTGACAAGTCCTGTAGTAGGAGGACTTAATCCAATTTTGGAAGAAGATACGGAATTATTTTACCCAATAATGGTAGCATTGGACTACAGGTTATTCAATGGTCAATACAGGGACGACAATGTGCTCGCCCATGAATTGGGTCATTATCTTGGACTTTACCATACCTTTCAGGATTGTCAGACGGGCGATTTTTGTGATGATACCCAAGCGCATACCCTCCCTTCAAATCAATCGATAAGGTTCAGTAACAACAGAACAAACTGTTCAAATGAACCCTATATCTCCACCAATTTTATGGATTACATCAGCGTAGTGGACAATTTCACTTTTGACCAAAAGGAAAGAATGACAAAGGTGTATGAAAACGCACTCTTTATGCCCAAAGACTTCAATGCGCCGGATTCGAGAATAAAGCCATTTAAAAGAGGACAACTTGACCCAAGTATCAAGCCTATAATTTGTAATTTCTAAAAAAATTTAGCCGGGAATTATTTTTCAAAAAATTCACAATGATGTCAAAGCGGTTTGCTTTGACATCATTGTTTAATGACTCTTTTTATCATTATATTGGTTTTCAATGGCAAGAATCCTACGCAATATCCGTCAAACTCTATTGGTTGAAAACCGATTTACCAGGTACCTTATCTATGCCATCGGTGAAATTGTATTGGTAGTGGTAGGGATTTTGATTGCCTTGCATTTCAATAACCAAAATACGGATCGAAAAACCAAAGCCGAAACAGACAGGCTGGTTGCCGATTTGGAAAAGGGATTGAAAACCAATCAGTTCCTTCTTGACCGGTTTATAGGTAGGTTTGATTCGCAGGATTCCATGATGGGTTTGCTGGTCAACGGGGAATTAACAGCGGAGAACTTCAGACGAAACCGGATTCTAAATGACCTGATGGGTACAAGCACCCAATATGCATGGCTTCAGGATGAAAACATCAGCACCATTCTCCAAAAGGAGAGGGATTTTGATCCTTCTTATAACCAACTTATCAAACTGATCAAATCCTACAAATCAAGACTTGATGACCTTGACAATACCGCTTCGGAATTGAATGAACTGTCCAATTGGAACGATAAGTTCATGGCGGACAATTTTGAATGGTATTCCGGAACAACAAAAGAAGACCGCGATAAAAAGGTCCAATATTTTCTCCTGGATCCATTTTTCAAAAACCGTCTCAGCCTATTTAGAAAAAAATTCAAAAGCCAGATTTCCAATATCACCTCAATGGGCGCTATCCGGGCTGCCATTATGGGGGAAATAAAGCGATTGAATGAGGGAATAAACAATGAACAATTGGATGATTTTTTCAAATCATTAGGCATGCAGCCCTTCCCTCAATTAGACTGTTCTGAATTGAAAAGGGAATGGGAGGATGATTTTTCAGGATTGATTTTTTTCCTTTTCTTCAACGGCACTGATGAAACTGTCACCATCTACCGGCTCAGAGAAAATGTCGATGCATGGGAATCTTTCAATATCAACCCCGGAGAATACGAAATCTTTGGTCAGGTTCCCGGTCGTGGATTTATGATAGGTTCACCTGATGTCTGTGAGAAACTGTTCATAGCCAAAAAGGGTGGGTATTTGTTGATTGAGTAGCATATCCCAGATTACTCCAGCATTTTCAGTTGGAAATCGATTGAATGATATTTTTCATTACTGTTATTTGAGACAGTAAACTGAAAGAAAAAGGTTCTATTTCCATGCATGACCTTTCTAAACTAACTATCCCCAAATCTAAATCCAATTACTTTTTTAGGATTTTGTGAACAGATTGCTTATTGCCCTGCAACAGTCTGAACATGTATACTCCCTTAGGAAGGTTTGATATATCTATTCTGAAACCTTCTGAGAATTCATCCAATGTAATCGGATGAACACGTCCTGACATGTCCACCAAATCTGCTGACCTGATTGCACCGCTGAGACCTTTAATAAAGAATTGATCTTCAGCAGGATTTGGATACACATCTACCTCTCCACCTATTTCCACCTTAGCACTGTTCACTATGAGGGTAATTTCATCAGAGATTTCACTGATACAACCATCGATGGTTACTTGGACAGAAAAAACGCCAAAAGAAGAGACTTCCAAACTTTGCCCTGTAGCATCTGAGATTAATTCCCCGTTGAGAAACCATTGGTTACCCAAAGGAGCGCTTGATGTCAACATTACTGAACCACTTCCTAAACCGGCCACATTGATGGTTGGTTTTGATGGATTAACACAGAAAGTCCTACTAACAGGTGTTGCCGGAAGGTACTGATCGTTTCCATCCTGACTTGCTATAATGGTCGCCTTTCCTGGCTTCAAAAGAGCAACTTTGTTTGCCTCTAAACTCAAGTGGTCATCTTCACTCTTAAAAGAAACTTCCAGGCCGGAATCAGATTCAGCAGTCAATTCAAAGGGAGCGTCTCCCATAGTTTTGTTTCCAATCTCCCCAAAAGTAATTACCTGCTCATCTTTGATAGGACCTTGGTCTCCTTGACGAATATTGTCAAAATACCAAGTATAATCTGCAGTGCCGTTACCCACCGTGCCCAAATCAAAAATCAAAACTATCTTTTTGTAGCTGATCGAAGGATTGAAGCCACTCATGTCAAAAGTGATATCCACCCATTTTTTTGATTCGGTGATTGTCACTTCCTTCTCAAAAGCCTGTCCTCCATCAAATTCATTTTCAAATTTCAACAGCATCCGGGTATTGACCCTTGGTGCCCAAACAGAAACGGTAAAGTCAGTACCCTTGGAGAAATCAATTGCTGAAGTTTTGGTAAGGAAGGATCCTCCCCAAATCTGACCAGCATTTTTGATCATTTTGGCCACTTTGGGACTTTGATTCCCTACCATATCCGGATTGTTGATGACGGTTAAGTCGCCCCCATCAAAATTGGTGATCAGGCTGCTCCACACATAATCATCCTCAAAGGTCAACGGGAAATCTATTACAGGGCTATTCCCTCCTGTACCTCCACCTCCATCATCAGTACCCTGACAGGTTCCCACCACATAAGAAATCCTCTGACCGGAATTATTTTTCTCACCTTGAGTTGGGTGGGAATAAGTATAATAGAAATATACTGTGCTGCCTTCGGCTGCATTGAGTCTGAATGGCTCGTTAGGTTTTACCCCATATCCCGGAAAATTCCCATTGGCTGATGTTCCATAATATAAAATCAAAACCTGATTGCCCATTCCTGAAACTGTCGGGATAAAGGTCAATGTAGGATTATTCACATCCTCGGAAAATTCATACCTGAAATCTCCATTTTGGGAAACACCGCTGCAGGACGGCGCCTCAGTAAATCGTATGGTTACCGGCGAACAAGTTGCGGTATTTCCATCATTGTCTTTGGCAATGGCTGTTAATTGATGTTCCC
>NZ_CDSBKL010000421.1:0-3421 GCF_977115555.1 Aquiflexum sp. | reverse complement strand
TTGAGGTTCCGTGCCTGTACCGAATTCATCGATGAAAAGTATCGTTTTTTTGTCAGCAAACTCAGTGAAGTATTTCATACTCATCAAATGCGAACTATATGTACTCAGGTCATTTTCGATATTCTGCTCATCACCGATATCAATAAAAAAATTATCAAATAAAGAACAGGTAGAATGACTGTCCATAGGAACCAAAAGCCCACATTGCAGCATGTATTGTACTATGGCTACGGTTTTCAAAGTGACGGATTTACCGCCTGCATTGGGTCCCGAGATCACCAAGAGTCTTCTATTATGATCTAGAGAGATATTTAAAGGAATGATTTTTTTATGCTGCTGTTTCAGTGCAAACTCCAATAACGGATGTCTTGCATTGCTCCAATCGAGCTGTCTTTCTTTTTTTAGGATTGGGCGGGAAGAGTTGGTCTTGATCGCAAATTTGGCTTTGGCTCGGATAAAGTCCACCATCCCAAGGAAATGATAAGCCCTTCTCAGTTCAGGAATATTTGGTCTCACCGCATCTGTGAGTTTGGTGAGAATCTTTTGGATTTCCCTTTTTTCCATGTATTCCAAGTCCTTCAGCTCATTGTTGATGTCCAAAACCTCCGCAGGTTCAAGATAGATAGTCTGACCGGTGGCAGATTCATCGTGGATAAAGCCTTTGATTTTTCTCTTGCTTTCAGCCAAAACCGGAATCACCATCCTACCGCCCCTGATCGTCACAGAAGCATCCTCAGGTGTTAAACCTTTTGCTTTGGCATCCCTGAATATGCGGTCCAACACCTTTCTCAACCTGTTCTCTTCATACAAAATCTGTGACCGGATCAGAGAAAGTTCCTGAGAGGCATTGTTTCGGATTTTCCCTTTTTCGTCGATTATCCTCTCAATGGCCTTGAGGACAGTATTGTCCAAAGCCACCAATCCAAGCAAATTGAACAAATTAGGGTAAGCCTCTTCATGGTCTTTAAAAAATTCAATACACCTGCTGAGGGTAAAAAGCGAGAGTCTCATTTCATGAAATTCATCCTCATATAGAAAATTCCCTTCGATTTTTGCTTTCTCCAGATAAGGATAAATATTTGTGAAATTAGAAGAAGGGAATAATTCTCCTGATTCTAAGATGGCTTTGAATTCGGCTGTTTGGTCCAAAAGCTTTCCCACAAGATTGGGATCCTTCGAAAAACCCATTTTATCCACAAAATCCATCCCAAGCGGACCGGTACAAGCCTCCTTTAACAATTCCCGTATTTTGGTAAAATTGATTTTCTCTTCGAGGTTTTTAGGGTAAATCATGGATTGGGATTAGGGTTTCTTGCTTTTTCTACCACATGAAGAGAATCAATCGTCCTGGCATAAATCCTATCCATAGTCTCTATGTTCAACATGTAGTATTCCAAACTCTTTTTGAAAACAGTATCAGCTACATCATGTTTCAAAAAAACCTCATTTTCAAAATAAGGGTATAATACCCTTGAGGAATCATAATGAATAGGAAATGATGAAACCAAACCTTCCGCCAAATGGATGTCAATAAGGACTTCCACCATTTTATCTTCGGAAAGGATGCCTTCGGGGATTTTTTGCCTGTTGCAGGAAAAACCTGCAAAAAGCAGAAGGATAAGAAAGATTTTATTTTTCACAGTCCAAAATTAATCAATTCCGACAATGAACAAGAAAATTGATTGGTTTACCTTACATCCGATGATCACATATCGTTTTTTAATTCAATTATCAACCTTAATTTAGGCCTTTGAAAAATCAGCCATGAACGAACTGCTCAAAAAACTCAGAAGGTACGAGATTATAATCCGGAAGGTGGTAAACAGCCAGCTTCAGGGTGACTATCAATCCATCTTCAAAGGGGCGGGTTTGGAATTTGATGACCTTAGGCCTTACCAATATGGCGATGATGTCCGTACGATTGAATGGAAAGTCTCCGCCAAGGGCCATGGTACTTTTGTCAAAACTTTTAGGGAAGACAAAGACCAATCTGTTTATTTTCTAATTGATATCAGCGGGTCACAGGATATCGGTCAGGAAGGGAAAAAGAAAATTGATATCGGAAAGGAGATCGCCGGCGTTTTGACTTTGGCCGCCGTATTTGAAGGAAGTCAGGTGGGATTGATTTCTTTTTCAGACCAAAAAGAAAAAATTATTCTTCCTGGAAAAGGCCCGAAGCAGAGTGTGAAAATCATTCAAGGTATATTTGGCCATAAAAACATTTCCCAAAAAACGAATCTGAAAGAAATGTTCATGTTTGCGCTGAACCTTATTAAGAAGAGAAGCATTGTCATCGTGATCTCTGATTTCATCGATGAAGGATATGAGAGACCATTCAAAGCTTTGGCCCAAAAACACGATCTAGTGGCGATTCAGGTGACCGACCCAAGGGAAGCAGCATTGCCTGCCCTTGGCATCATTCCTGTCTATGACAAAGAAGAAGGGAGAACGACTTGGGTAAACACCGCCTTTGGTAGCTTCTCCAAAAAAATCTCAGACACATTCACATCCGAAAGGGAGCATCTAAAAACCATTTGCAAGAAAAACCAGATCAATTATTTGGGAATCAGCACCAAGGAAGACATTGTCATTCCGTTGATAGAATTATTCAAAAACCGTAACCGGACAATGAAACGTGGGTAAAGTATTATTCTTCTTTTGTATGATCAGTTGCTTGCTGATCCCCATGGAGGGCCAATCTCAGGACCTTGAGGTGGAGGGGTATTTTATGCAGGATTCGGCCAAGCTTGGTGAAAGAGTCGCCTATGTTCTCAAAGCAAAATCAAAACCCGGCGTCAATATCGTATTTCCGGATTCGACACATAATTTCTCTCCTTTTGTCCTTTTGGAGAAAAAATCCTTTATCTCTTCCACCCAAGAGGATGTCACTATAGATTCGGTTGTTTATTATGTGAGCAATTTTTCACTTGATCCCGTGGCCACACTCTCCCTGCCTGTTTACGAAGTATTCAGGTTTGACAGTTTGAAACACAAGCCTTTGGAAGCAGGGTTGGCATTGAAACTGACCATAGACCCTCTTCCTGAAGAGTTAGGATTTAAGGACAATAACGTATATCAGCCAATTCCGACAGAATTCAACATTGTGGTTTTGATGATTGTCTTGGGAGTTATTGTAGTTTTGGCAATTGTTGTTTTGGTGATTTTTGGCAAAAAGATCAAAAAACAGTGGGAAAATTGGAGGGAAAAACAAAAATACAAGCGCTTTGTCAAAAGGTGGAATGCAGCTGAAACAGCTTTTGCAACTTCTCCGGACATGGCCCAAGCTGATGAACTCCTTGGTCTTTGGAAAACTTATATGGAGCACCTCAATGACAAACCTTTCAGAGAGTGGACTACAACTGAAATTTCCGAATTCCTTGATAACAAAGAAATCATCAAAGATTTTAGGGCCATAGAAATG
>NZ_CDSBKL010000420.1:0-3432 GCF_977115555.1 Aquiflexum sp. | reverse complement strand
CCATGTTAAATTGGTATGCTGTTGTCCAATATTTATTTGGACTGTTTGCTGATTCATAAGCTACAATAAGGGCGTCAGTGGATAATAGAGGAGTTAGTGCTTGGAGATTTGGAAATACTTTTGGTTTGGCGGTTTCGCCCGAACTCTCACTAATAAAATTTATGGCATTGATTTTTTCGCGGAATACCGATGTCGATAGATGTTTTGCTTCAGGAAATTTTTGGATCGGAGGAGATACCTTAAACCGTGCAAACACTTTGTTTAAGTGCCAAGCAATTCTGGCACCTATCACAATCATTCGGCTGCTTACATACAATATGGGCGAAGTTTGGTAGCTTTTTGAAGGATTTTCTTTAAAATGGACATAGGGAATTAGAGGAATCATTTCGTAGTAATTCATAATGAAAAAGGGAAACAGGATCCTGATCTTTTGTTTGTTAAACATAAAAATCACAGGATGCTCGTCTGCCTCCGTAAGATGGGATTCAGTGTATGCCAAGTCATCAGTCAAAAACTGATTTAAATCTTTTTTCTTCATCGATACAGCGGCGAAAATAGAATCACTGCTGCCCCATAATGGTGTATAACTCATATAGTTGAATAGATAAAATTGTTTTGCAGTTTGACAGCATAGAAGAAATGCTATATTTACAATATATACCAAATATTGTGAAATGGATATAATTGATGAAATAATTAAATGGTTTTTGAGTTTTTTTAATACTGAAAAGTATGACTTTCTAGAACTATTTATGTTTGGGGTAGGCTTTATGTCTTGGGTTATAGCCTATTACTTTATCATAAAAAACACCAAAAAATTCAAAATAAATGAAATGCCCATAATTGTTGCCGCAGGCAATATAGCATGGGAGTTTTCATGGTCGTTTTTGTTTGTTAGTGATCTGGGTACATTTTTTACCTGGGGCTGTAGAATATGGCTTTTTATGGATTTGTTCATCAATCATGGCTCGTATTTCTATGGGCGTAAACTTGTAACCAATAAGTTTATTTATTCAACATTCGGGAAATGGTACATTGCAAGTCTTTTAGGTTGGTTTGGTATTGTTTATTATATGTCATGGGATGGAGTGGACAATGAACTTGGAGTGGTTTCAGCTTTGCTCATCAATGTAATAATGTCCTCGCTTTACATTTATCAATTATTAAATTATCCCGAATACCGTGGCAAAGGATTCAGTAAAGCCGTGGCATGGTTCAAAATGATTGGAACAGGCAGTATCAGTGTTGCTTCATTTATCATCTGGGCCGACAATGAGTTTTTGCTTACCATGTGTGTGATTACATTCCTGCTTGATTTGGTATACATATATTTATTTTATAGGTATAAGCCTGAGGATATTGAAAAAGAGGCCTTAAGCACTTGATATGACTAATTCCCAACCAAAAAAAATTGCCGTAATCGGAGGTGGTTTATCTGCTGTCACTGCTGTTTACAATTTAGTGAAAGATCCTGATTGGAAGCAGAAATATGATATCACTATCTATCAATTAGGGTGGAGACTTGGAGGTAAAGGAGCAAGTGGGGTCAATCCTGAAATCGGATACAGGGTTGAAGAACATGGGTTGCATTTATGGATGGGTTTTTATGAAAATGCCTTTGCCATGATGCGTGAAATTTATGGTGAATTGGACCGCCCATCAACTGATCCCCTTGGAGATTTCAACGCAGCATTTAAAGGGCAATCATTTATGATTTTTGAAGAAAACGTAAATGGTGCCTGGGTTGATTGGAAAATAGATTTTCCTAAAATGGCAGGCAAGGTTGGAGATGGAAGTCCTGTAACATGGGAAGATCTATTAAAAAATATAGAGAACTTTTTATCAAGCCATTTCAAAGAAACGGCGCATCTGCACAAAAATAAATCTCCGCTTTGTGCTTTGTTTTTTCCGGACAAAAGCCATAAAAATGTGATACCTGATTTTTTTCACAAAATCTCCGAAGAAATAATTAAGGATATTGAGAAAACAGCGCTGAGTAAAGGGGAGAAATTATTCAAAATTATTTTTAAGCTTTTGGCTGATGTAGAAAAGCATGGAAGTTTTGAACATCACCTCACCATGCTCCAAAATCTCAGGAAATGGCTTTGGGATTTGATAGGAGAAAAGGTAGAAGAGGACACTTGGCTCCGCAGATTTTGGATCAACACAGACTTAATGATAGCGATCCTAAGTGGGATGATGCAAGATGGGGTATTGAAAATCGGTAATGGGATTAAACTCGATTTTTCTGAAATAAACGATTATGACTATGCGGAATGGCTTGTAAAAAATGGAGCTGACAAGAAATTATCCATTCCTTCTCCGCTGGTTAAAAGCATGTATGATGGACCATTTGCTTTTAAGCACGGGGATATAACCCAAGGCAATGCCGAAGCTGGAACCATGCTCAATATATTTTTAAGATTAGCATTTACCTGCAAAGAACATGTGGTTTGGCGGATGCAGGCCGGTATGGGGGACACCATTTTTGCACCTGCATATCATCTGCTCAAAAAGGATCAAAAAGCAAAGTTCAAATTTTTTCACAAGACCGTGGACCTGCAATTATCAGAAGATAAACAAAGCATTGAAAAAATAGTGATGCACAAGCAGGTAAAACTTAAGGACTCATTAAAAAACGATGCAGATGATTACTATCCGCTTATTGATGTGAATAAATTGAGTTGCTGGCCGTCTCATCCCCTTTATGATCAAATTGATTCCGACCAAGCCCGAGCGCTCCAAGAAAGAAACATCAATTTAGAATCGGGATGGACAGATTGGGATTATTTTGAGGAAAAAATATTGACAAAGGGAGTTGATTTTGATGAAGTAATCATTGGAGCCTCCTTGGCTTCTTTGCCCCAGTTTGCTTCACAATTGATTGACCAAAATAAAGCCTGGCAACAAATGCTGAACAAAGTTGGCACAGTGCAAACACAGGCTTTTCAATTTTGGCTGAATAAGGATGCCCAAACCTTAGAGATAGAGGAAGATAAATTGCTATCATGCTATGTTGAACCTCTTGATACTTTTGCCGCTATGAACCAGGTGCTGGCCCGTGAAAAATGGCCTGATAATGAAGCGAAATTTTTAGCCTATATCTGCGGCGCATTTCCTGATGCAGCCAATATTTTGCCGGCTAGTGTTATTTCTTTTCCCGAGCAACAAAATGAATTGGTACGTCAAAATATGCTGGATTATATCAAAAACAACCTTCAGCATATTATACCCAAGGCATTTGACAGTAATAATAATTTTGATTGGAACCAACTTGTTGACCTTAAAAACAGGAATGGAGCGGAGAGGATAGACGGGCAATATATCAGAGCTAATATAGATTCTTCGGAGCGGTATGTCCTGTCCCTTAAAGGAAGTTCTAAATACCGACTAAAAACAGGTGAAAGCGGATTTATTAATCTATATTTAACA
>NZ_CDSBKL010000419.1:0-3439 GCF_977115555.1 Aquiflexum sp. | reverse complement strand
ACGTTGTAAATCACCAACTCTAATCATTGTGTGTAATATTTTTTTCATATATATAAATATAAACTATTTTTACTAAAAATATATTATTAAAAAATATAATGGGTGTTTTTTAAACCAACAGAGAAATAATTTTATTAAAAATCACATTTTAGCATGAAATTGAAACCATTTTAATTTGAAAATTCAAAATTTTGAGATAAAAAGCATCAAAAAAGGAAAAACTCTTAGAATTTCATCTTAAGGGTTTTGATTTTTAACCTTCCTGCCAGTAAGAAGGATTTTTTTAATTCTCTTGGAAAAATGTCATTTACTTGACCAAAGTAGCATACTCTTTGGCGAAATAACTCAATATTACATTGGCACCGGCTCGTTTTATACTTAAGAGAGACTCCAGCATGGCTCTTTCTCCATCTAGCCAACCCTTTTGGGAAGCTGCTTTTACCATAGCATACTCTCCGCTGACATTGTAGGCAGCAATAGGCAGGTTCGAATTGTCTTTGAGCAATCTGATGATATCCAAATATGCCAAGGCAGGCTTGACCATCAAGAAATCCGCCCCCTCGGCAGTATCCAAATCCGCTTCTATCAAAGCTTCACTGTAATTGGCAGGGTCCATCTGATAAGTTTTTTTGTCCCCCATTTTAGGAGCCGAATCCAGGGCATCCCTGAATGGCCCATAAAAAGCCGAAGCGTATTTGGCTGTGTATGACATGATTGACACATCGGTAAAGCCGTTTTGATCCAAGATAGACCTGATAAACCCAACTCTGCCATCCATCATATCTGAGGGTCCAAGAATATCTGCACCTGCTTGGGCTTGGGCAAGGGACATTTTGCCCAAAATCTCCAATGTCTCATCATTCAAAATCTTTCCATCCTGAACCAAGCCATCATGCCCGTCTGAACTGTATGGATCCATTGCCACATCCGTCATGATTACTGCTTCAGGAAAAGTATTTTTGATTTTATGGATCGCTCTTAGGTAAAAGGTATCGGTATTATAGCTTTCCGAAGCGAACTTGTCCTTTTTACTTTCAGGATAAGCAGGAAAAATATCAAATGCCATGATCCCAAGCTCCATACATTTCTCTATTTCACCTAACATCAGATCCAATGAATACCTGTAAATACCAGGCATAGATGCTACTTCTAATTTTTGATTGATGCCATCAATCAGGAACATAGGAAATATAAAATCCTTGACAGACAGCCTGGTCTCTTCTACCATATTGCGGATACCTTGTGATTTCCTGTTTCGTCTAGGTCTTTGTAGCATGTTATTCTGAATTTTTGGTTAAGCAAAGTTAAAGTATTGAAGGAAAGGAATCCGGTTATTATCCGATCAATTCCAAAATTTTAGACACACCTACCTCTCTGAAATCTTTAATATACAGGTCACAAACGGGTAAATCGGACTTGGAATGTGAGGACAAAACGCCTACGACTTTCATCCCGGCATTCTTGGCAGCAGTGACCCCAGAAAAAGAATCTTCAAAAACCACACAAAACTCAGGCTCCAACTGAAGCTTTAAGGCAGATTTGAGATAAACCTCTGGATCGGGCTTGTGTTTGCTTACATCCTCACTCGCCAAGATGGATTCCATTTTATCCATCAGAGACAAAGTACCCGCAATCAATTCAAGATTGGCATATGGCGCAGAAGTAGCAACTCCTGTCAAAAACTGATTGGTTTTAAGTTGGGAGAAAAAATCCTGAAAACCTGCGATAGGATCAATTATGTCCTTGTATATTTCCCTGAAGAGGCCTTCTTTCTCATTCTCCAATTCCAACAGTTCCTCGCCGACAATTTTTCTTCCGAAAAAGTGGCTCATTATATAGGAGTTGCTTTTACCATACATATGCAGCTGAAACTCCTCTTCGGTTGGAAACATATCCCTTTTGGCAAAAAACTCCTTGAAGGCCAATGAATGGAATGGATTGGTATGGCAGATAACACCGTCCATATCGAAAATAACTGCTTTTTTCATGGATTAATAGGTTTTCGCATAAGCAGCAAAGCTAACAAAAGGCCATTAAAAAACCCTCCAGGAACTTCATTTCTCCTAGAGGGTTTCTATTCGATGAATCTGGAAAAGATCAAATAATTACTTATCAAAGTCTCTGACCACTTTCTCGATGATATCGCAGCAGTCATGCAGCTGCTCCTCGGTCATGACTAAAGGCGGAGCAAAGCGGATGATATTTCCATGAGTCGGTTTGGCGAGGAGTCCGTTATTCTTTAGCGAAACACACATATCCCAAGCAGTAGTGCTGTCCGGAGAGTCATTGACCACAACTGCATTGAGCAAACCTTTGCCTCTGACTAGCTTGAGGATTTTGTATTTGTCCACCAGGACCTGCATTCTTTCTCTAAAGATTTTGCCGAGTTTGCGCGCATTTTGGGCAAGTTTTTCGTCTCTCACTACTTCGAGGGCTGCTATGGCAACTTTCGCTCCAAGAGGATTGCCCCCAAAAGTAGATCCGTGTTGTCCCGGCTTGATGACATCCATGATATGGTTATCAGCCAATACAGCCGAAACAGGATAGAATCCGCCTGAGATCGCTTTTCCTAAGATCAACATGTCAGGTTTGGTATAGCTGTCCTGCTTTTCACAGTGTCCTTCGCAGGTACAGTTGCCGCAGACCGCCAAAAGCGAACCGGTACGGGCAATACCTGTCTGAATTTCATCGGCAATGAAGAGTACGTTTTTAGCTTTGCAAGCTTCCGAAGCTTTTCGAATAAAGTCGTCTGAAGGAGTATAAACGCCTGCCTCACCCTGAATTGGTTCGACCAAAAAAGCGACTACATTCTTGTCTTCCAATACATTTTGCAAAGCGGAAATATCATCATAAGGGATCTTTACAAATCCCGGAGTGTATGGACCAAAGTTCTTTCTGGCATTGGCATCGGATGAAAATGAAATAATTGTAGAAGTCCTTCCATGGAAATTATTTTCTGCGACTACGATGACTGCATGGTTTTCGTCAACTCCCTTTTTCTCATAGCCCCATTTTCTGGCTATCTTCAAAGCTGTTTCTACACCTTCAGCACCGGTATTCATTGGAAGGACTTTTTCAAAACCGAAGTATTCAGTGATATATTTTTCAAAAGGCCCCAAAACGTCATTATGGAACGCCCTTGAGGTCAAGGTCAAAGTTCCGGCCTGCTCAATCAAAGCATCTTTGATCCTTGGATGGCAGTGTCCCTGATTTACTGCGGAGTATGCAGAAAGGAAGTCATAATACCTTTTCCCTCCCACGTCCCAAAGGTAAACACCCTCTCCTCTTGACAATACCACGGGCAAGGGATGGTAATTGTGGGCTCCGTATTTTTCTTCCAGCGCAATGGCCTGGGTGCTTGAGTTTATTGTTTCAATCATAATATTTGTAGATTTGCTACCCATCAAGGATAAATTTCACCGCTCATAGCGATCTGGCA
>NZ_CDSBKL010000418.1:0-3455 GCF_977115555.1 Aquiflexum sp. | reverse complement strand
GCTTCCTGTGAATTCAAATGAATAATTTTTGATTTGATGGAAATACTTTGGGAATACCTGAATAATCAGGGAATTATGATGCTGACTTTCTGAATGTAAAATCAGAATCCAAATCAAAAATTGGTCTGATGGTCGTTTTGGATATGTAACTAAAACAGAGTAGGTTTATTTGATTTAGAAATTGTTATAGGATTGGAATCAACAGCTAAAATTGGGCGGGGTTCTAAAGTCTACATGAAAAATTCTTGTCTCTATGAGGATTAATTTATTAAATGCAAGGAAACCTGTGTTGGTTGAGTCCATAATCCATAGCCTTTTCTGGGTCTTTTTTTTCACGGCTGTAAATGTGGACTGGACCGCAAATTGGTTTGATAGAACCATCCGGCCAGATACACCTCCTCCTCTCTCGGTTCTCATCTTCCCATTTATCTTTTATGCACATGCCTTTTGGGCCATCCCAAGCTTCCTAAATAAAAAAAAATGGGGTATCTACATTTTATGTTTTTTACTACTCTTTTTGGTTCCCGAATTGATCCGCTCAGCACTGACTGTAGCATGGGATGGTCAGAATGGCTTTTGGGATGAATTTGAAAGCAATGATAGCTTTCTTCTTGGCCGGCCAAGTGTTCTATGGATGGCGATGCTTTTATCTTTTGCCTACCGTTTTTCAAAGGATTGGTTTGTCAGACCACAGCAAACAGAAAATCCAGAAAAGCAGTCCTTCTTTCCAACAAATAACAAAATGCAAGAAATACAGCCTTTGGGTTTGCAGGAGGCGGAGATTCTCCGGCAAAACCTTGAAAAATCACTGCTTTTGTCACAACCATACCTTAATGCCGAACTTTCACTTGGGGAATTGGCAAAACTCATCGGGACAACGGACAAAAAATTATCAACCCTGCTCAATCAAAACATGCGCACCAATTTTTATGATTACATCAATTCATTTAGGATTGCTGAATTCAAAAAAAGTGTTGAAAACGGAAAATTGATGCACCTTTCCATTGTTGGCCTTGCGCTTGAGTGCGGGTTTAAATCAAAAAGCAGTTTTTACCGGGCATTTAAAAAAGCAACAGGAGTATCCCCCTCTCAATTTATACAGCAGTAACTCCAAAAAATTCTTCATTTGATTTTTTGTTCTTGTCCTAAGAATCAAAACCTGTCCCACTGCTTCCTGCGGGACGCATCGTGCCTCCAATTCAGCTCCTTTTTATCTGAAAAAGCCGAATATTGACCTTATTGATTTGGTTTGCAAAAGTCACAAAATGTCTTTTTGCTATTCAAATATTCATAAAAGGCTAAAGTAGCATGGAATTAATTATCCAAAATCTGACAAAAACATACCCTAATGGAGTAAGGGCCATGGACAATCTCACGATCGAAATCGGGGAAGGAATGTTTGGTCTACTGGGTCCAAACGGAGCAGGAAAATCCTCCTTGATGAGAACCATCGCAACTTTACAAACTGCGGACATCGGAGACATATTTTTCAATGGCATCGATATCCGCAAAGATCCTATCAGTCTGAGAAAAAAACTTGGATATCTGCCTCAGGAATTTGGGGTATACCCAAAAGAGTCTGCAGAAAATCTGCTTGACTATTTTTCCATTTTGAAAGGAATCTCCTCAAAAAAAGAGCGCCAATTCAAGGTAGAAGAAGTACTCCTGATGACAAATTTGTATGAGGCCCGGAAGAATCATGTGGGTTCTTATTCAGGTGGCATGCGTCAGCGTTTTGGCATTGCACAGCTCCTTCTCAACAACCCCGAGCTCATCATCGTCGATGAGCCCACTGCCGGATTGGATCCGGCTGAAAGAAACCGTTTTTTGAATGTTTTGCGAGAGATAGGTACGAAAAATATTGTCCTATTTTCCACCCATTTGGTAGAAGATGTAAATGAGCTTTGCACCGATTTGGCCATCATGAACTTTGGCAAAATCCAAAAAAGAACTAGTCCCTTTTTGGCCCTCAAAGAGTACAAGGATAAAATCTGGACCAAACGAATAGCTTTTTCAGAACTTGAATTCTATAAATCCGCTTACCGGTACTTATCCTCCAGTTTCAACAGTGATCATTCATTGACAATCCGGGTATATGGAGATCAATTACCTGGTGAGGCTTTTGTCCCTGCCGAAAAAATAAATCTGGAGGACGTGTATTTCCATTCATTGGTTAAACCCGGCCAAGAGCATGCTTAAAGCCATCTATATCCATGAGCTTAAAAGACTGCTTACCCAGCCCGCTCCATATGTTTATTTTGCGGTTTTCTTTGCCGTTGCTTTGGCGTCCTTGCTAGGCAGCGGTGGTTATTTTGATTCAGGAGAAGAGATTGATGCCAAAATTCGGTTGCTGAATTCACCCTATGAAATCAATTCCGTCTTCCATTATTTCAATAAGTTCTTCCTTTTTCTGCTTCCTGCAATCATCGGAATGGTAATTTTTAGGGATTTCAAAAGCAACATTTTTCCTATTATGTACACATTTCCTCTTAAAAAATCAGATTACCTCTTGGCCAAATTCCTAAGCGGATTGACTTTGGCAGTGGTAATCACTTTTTCTGTAGGCATAGCTTTCTTCATTGGAGAAGGTATGTTAAGGCCATACACTCCGATGATTGGACAATTCAATTTTTGGGCTTATGCCAATACCTATTTCTTTTATGTATTTCCAAATATGTTTTGCTGCGGTTTAGTAGTATTTATCGCGGTAGCATCCCTCCGAAATGTTTATGCGGGATTTATCGCAGTCATTCTCTTGGTTCTTGGGCAGGTCATTACTGATAACCTTTTTTCAGGAAATCCATATTTATTTGCACTACTCGATCCTTTTGGTCAAAATGCTGCTGCTTTCGAAACCAGGTATTGGACCATCACCGAGCAAAATATACAGCAGGTTCCGATTTTTGGAATGGTTCTGTGGAACAGAATACTTTGGACTTCAATTGGTCTGATGGTTTCCGGAATTTTCTATAAAAAATTCCGATTGGAGCAGGAACCTTCCATCCTTTGGCCGGGAATTTTTAAACGAGGCAGTCAAGCTTCAAGGGTTTTTGATAGAAGTTTTCAGGCCAATTATCAGCGCAGAGAAGTCAGTATTGATATATCTTTTAGCTCTCAGCTAAAGGCAATGCTGAAACTCTCCTTTATCGATTTTAGGTATATTATCAAAAATTGGCTTTTCCATGTCCTGCTGGTTTTTGGGATTTTGGCCATTGTTTTTGCACTAAGCAGGGTTACCAACAGGGGGGACATGACTTTTTTGCCGCTGACACGCATCATGTTATCGGTTCCCATGTTTTTCTTTTCCTCAGTTATCATTTTGCTGACATTTTTATTTTCAGGCATGTTGATCCATCGTCCCGGATTGGCAAGGGCAAATGAGCTTATAGACAGTACTCCCACTTCCAATTGGGTCTTGTTGATTACCAAAGTAGTAGCAATCGTTCAGTTGCAAT
>NZ_CDSBKL010000417.1:0-3464 GCF_977115555.1 Aquiflexum sp. | reverse complement strand
GGAAAGGCCATTATGGAAAGATTGGAGAAAAACGCTGTGAAGGTAGCGGACTATATCATCATTCCCGATGAAACCAAAACCATCCAAGAAAAACTGCAACGGTATTGTGCTGAAGGAATGGATTTGGTGATTTTTACTGGAGGTACAGGTTTGTCCCCTAGAGATGTGACACCGGAAGCCATCAAGCCGCTTTTGGAAAAGGAAGTTCCGGGAATCGAGGAAACAATCAGATCTTATGGCCAACAGCGGACACCTTATGCTATGTTGTCGAGAAGTGTGGCCGGACTGATTGGGGACACTTTGGTACTTGCTTTACCGGGTTCAACAAAAGGTGCTGCGGAATCGATGGATGCAATTTTTCCGGCAGTGCTACATATTTTCAAAGTCATGGAAGGAGCGAGGCACGATTGAGCAAAAAAAATTTCATTGACCTCTATTCAGAATAATAAGATATCTTGATGAAAATGATAGGAATGCTACTTTTCCAGTTTTTGGGTTGGCTCTTCAATCAAGTACTCAATATCTATTTTAGCATCAATATTTACCTTGTAGCCGTTCGCTTCAGCCTCTTCCATGATTTCAAGCATTTTCACCATGCTTGACTTCAGTTCACTTATTCTCGATCTGGAACGAGGGTCTTTTTTACCAAACTTAACATCAGAGTTGAAACTTTTTATCTGGTGATATCTGATTTTATAATCAATCAGGCTTCTCAAAATTTCTTTTGCTTCTGCGGTTTCAAATTCCCCTTTGATCAAAGTAATATTATTATGGCTATTCATCTTTTTATCCTTAAAGAACTGATTCTTTTCAAATTACAATATTGCAAAGGATGAGCTTTTATTTTTATTTATATTGGTAATAATGAATATAAAAATTATTTATGATTAATGTAAATTTGATTTAAACATGCAAGGATCAAAGAAGAAATTTACCCACCACACTGATCGCAGCCAATTCCTGATTTTGATTTTTTAGGTTTTTTGAAAAAAGTACGGAAACCCCAGGTTGCCAAAACCAAAACAAACAATCCGAAAACAACAAGTTCCTGCCACATATTATGAGAAAATCTGATAAGTGATAAATGCTGCCAAATAAGCTATTCCGGTCATGACAACAGTCTGCAAGACTGGCCATTTCCAGCTTTTTGTTTCCCGGTAGACCACCGCTAAGGTACTCATACATTGCATGGCAAAAGCATAAAAGACCATCAAAGAAAACCCTGTGGCTTTATTGAAAACCTTTTCTCCTGTATCTGCATGGACCTCTTTTTCAAGTTTTTCACGGATAGTAAGTTCATTTTCGACATCACTGCCTATACTGTAGATCGTCGCGATTGTTCCCACAAAAACCTCCCTTGCCGCAAAGGATGTCAACAGTGCTATTCCGATTTTCCAATCATATCCCAAAGGTCTGATCGCAGGCTCAATGGCTTTACCCATAATGCCAATAAATGAAGCCTCAAGCTTTTTGGAAGCATAGGACTCCTCGACACTAGACCATGCTTCTTCAGGTGTATTTTGTAAAACAGCTACTTTTTCCTCCTCAAGCGCCTGCATTTTGCCACTTGGCCCATAGCTTGCCAAAACCCAAAGTACAATAGAAATAGAAAGGATTACTTTTCCTGCTTCCAGGACGAAGATTCTGGATTTGTTAAACATAGTCAGGAACACAGTCCTCCATCTCGGCAACCTATAAATAGGTAGCTCAGCGAGAAGATAACTTTTCTCTTTTGTTTTGAGAATAAATTTCAATGCCAAAGCCCCCAATAAAGTAAACAAAACCCCCAATAGGTACATGGCCAAGAGACCAAGGGCTTGCAGACTGATTCCCATCCAAAGGGTATCAGGTACTGTAAGTCCTATCAGTATAATATATACAGGAAGTCTTGCAGAACAACTCATCCAAGGCGTCACCAAAATCGTGATCAATCTTTCTTTGGAGTTGCTGATGTTCCTTGCGGCCATAATGCCGGGGATTGCACAGGCCATTCCAGAAATAAGCGGAACGACACTTTTGCCGTGAAGCCCAAACGGACGCATGAGCCTATCCATCAAAAACACCACCCGCGAAAGGTATCCTGTATCTTCCAAGATCGCCAAAAACCCAAAAAGCATAGCAATCTGAGGGATAAAGATCAAAACTCCGCCAATTCCAGGAACAATGCCTTCTGCCAATAAATCCGTCAAAACCCCTGATGGAAGGTTATCATAAATCCATCCGCTCAAACCTGCAAATCCCACATCAATCAAATCCATCGGAAATGCCGCCCAAGCAAAAATGGCTTGAAAGATCAATAGCATAATCCCTAGAAAAATGACAAAGCCAAAAACAGGATTCAGAAAAACATTGTCAAGGGAAATGGTCGTGTTTCTGGATTTGACTTTATCTCTGGAAACAGACTTCTTCAGAATATCAGCTATTTTGACATACCTAGCTTCAGTCTCAGAGATTTGTTGCTTTTTCCTGTCAAATCCGTAG
Source organism: Aquiflexum sp. (assembly GCF_977115555.1). Lineage (NCBI taxonomy): Bacteria > Pseudomonadati > Bacteroidota > Cytophagia > Cytophagales > Cyclobacteriaceae > Aquiflexum > Aquiflexum sp. The sequence continues at coordinate 983 of NZ_CDSBKL010000417.1, read as the reverse complement.
CCTTTGGATTTTTCTTCAAGCCATTGCTTATCAGAAATCGGAAGAGTTTTGTCAAATTCTCCAAAAACCAACAATTGAAAGGCCTGATAGGAATTTTTAAACCCAAACCTTTCCATGACTTCCCGGATCAATTGAGGATCAGCAAACATAGCGGAATCCAATAGCGGTTTGGGTGATTCGAATTTCTCTTCTTCCATCAACTGACGGATGGCGTCTATTCCATCATTGTTTCTTGCATCTGTAAGCACAAGAGGAACACCTAAGGACTTATACAATTCAAAAGTTTTGATATGAATGCCTTTTTTTATAGCAAGGTCTTTCATATTGACAACAAAAGCCAAAGGAATACCTAAATCCATTACCTGTGTACCCAACAGCAAGCTTCTTTCAAGGTTACAAGCATCCAAAATGACGAGTGCAAAATCCGGTTTATTTTCTCCCAATCCATTCAATACCCGATGGGCAATGACCTCATCTTCAGACTTTGGGTAGAGGCTATAGGTTCCCGGCAGGTCGATCAAATCAACTCTCTTGTCATCAAAGCGAAGAAAACCAATGGTTTTGTCAACAGTTACACCGGGATAATTTCCGATTTTTTGGTTTAGCCCGGTCAGCTGATTGAAAATGCTGGACTTTCCCACATTGGGATTACCTATGATGGCGATGGTTTTGGTTGGGATATCAATTACAGTTTCCACGCCATTTAGGATTTTAAATTGATCATGATAGCTTCCTGCTTTCTCAGGGCAATAATATTATCTTCAATATCAAAAGCCATTGGCCCGCCAAAGGGAGCTTTTTTAAGCAATTTGATCTCTTTACCGGGTAAGATTCCCAACTCCAAAAAATTAATTGTAATATCAGATTCCCCGATACTTTCTATGGTTGCGGATTGCTGTAGAGAAAGTTGTGCTGCGGTCATTTTTGGCTTTTGGTTCAGATTGGAAAATTAATCTAAATATCAAATAAATAGAAGAATTGTT
>NZ_CDSBKL010000416.1:0-3469 GCF_977115555.1 Aquiflexum sp. | reverse complement strand
GTCTTCCTCAGAAGGTCTATATTCAAAATCGTCCGAAGTCCCACCATTATTAGTGAATTCCTCTAAAGCTGATTCTTTTTCTTTTTGAAAAATCTCGTCAAAATGAGTCTTTATTTCATTTACTGTACCATCTATCTTCAGGTACTTTTCGGTCTCCAATAATTGCTTTAAAGCAGATAAAAGTTGATTTTTGGAGAAATCTGAATAATCAACCGACTCCGCAATTTCCTCCTCATGTTCATGCTCGACGACTTCAGGTTCAGCTTGGTCAACTGCTTCAAGTTCAGCTTGGTCAACCACTTCAGGTTCAATTTGGTCGACCACATCAGGTTCCAAAATTTTTTCACTTTCTATTGAATTACCCTGTACTTCTTGAATTTCTTCATTGGTATGGGTCACCTTGTCTTCTTCAGACACTTCTTTTTCATTGCTCATAATAATACTGATACTTTTTTGCAGGACGTCTAAAACAAAAGTAATAAAATTGGATCAATTTAGCCTTGGATCAATTGGATAATTTGCCAAAAGCTGAAATTCACCGCCCATGTTTTTCAAAATATTTCTCCATAATTCTACAGCTGAATCATTAAAAATATATTCGGGCTCAATTTTTTCACATACAATCCATGTTTCACCTTCCAATTCCTCATCTAGCTGTCCCTCCGTCCATCCTGAGTATCCTATAAAAAAGCGGATATTTCCATTGTGAAACTCACCATTTTTAAGTTTTTGAGTAAGGATTTCAAAATCTCCTCCCCACCACAAGCCTTCTCCAAGCGCTATACTTCCCGGGAGTGCTTCATTTCCTGTGTACACAAAATGGAGAGTATTCTGCTCTACCGGGCCTCCGACATATACATCAAAGTCCAAAAAAAAGAAATCCTCAACGAGCTCACTTATTTTCAAAATGGATAATTTATTTAAGACAAGACCAAAAGATCCATTTTCGTTGTTTTCACATAAAAGTATCACGGATCTTACAAAATTTTCATCCTGTAAAAAAGGTTCAGATATCAGTAGCTGACCTGCTAATGGCGTTTTTTTGAAGCTTTGGCTCATAAAAAAAAGTGTTCGATTATTTTTCTTAAGTTATATCTAAATTTTATAAATGCAATAAGTCTGGTAATTTTAGAATTAAAATATAAAATCTTATGAAACTGGCAGATATTCGAATTGATTACACATTAAAATCGCTTGATGAAAAAGATGTTAATTCATCTCCAATTGATCAATTTAAAATATGGGTAAATGAAGCGCATCAGTCTAAATTGCATGAATTGAATGCCATGCACCTTTCTACTGTCCGTCCTGATGGAAGGCCTAATTCGAGAATTGTACTACTTAAGGATGTGGATACGGGTTTGGTATTTTTTACTAATTATAAAAGCACTAAAGGAAAAGAGCTTGAAGCCAATCCATTTGCGGCTATTACTTTCTTCTGGCCTGAATTGGAAAGACAGATAAGATTTATGGGGAAAGTGTCAAAAATCACTCCAAAGGAATCTGATGATTATTTTTTTTCGAGACCTTTTGCAAGTCAGGTAGGAGCCTGGGCTTCTCCCCAGAGCGAAGTTATTCCTGACCGAGCCTACCTTGAAAAGAGAGAGTCCGAAGTACGGCAAAAAATAGCCAAAAACACCATTACCAGACCTGAACACTGGGGTGGATACAGATTGATCCCGGATGAGGCGGAGTTTTGGCAAGGTAGACCAAGCAGGCTTCACGATAGAATCCATTATCAAAAAGAAGCTGATGGTTCATGGAAAATCGAAAGGCTTGCCCCTTAATGACTAAGGGAATAACTGATTTATTTGAGGTCAAATAAATCAGTTATTCCCAAGGTTCTTTCTACTGTAAATCCTTCTCCATATTTGGCCATGATGCTATGACCAAATTCCCTTGAACGTGCCTCTATAAAGTCTAAAAATTCCTCAGATGAAATAAAACTTTGAGGTTCCTTGTTATTAGGATCGTAAAACTGGGACCGGAAAGCTTTTATACTTTCAATTTTTGTTTCCCAAAAATCTGTGATATCGACCACAAAATCAGGCTTGATAAAATTGTTCTGAATATAATGATACACGTGTTTTGGTCGCCAAGGATCCTGAACTGATCCTTCTAATTCAGTTTCAATTTTCCTAAGCCCACTCATAAAACAGGCGTTGGAAGCCACTGCACTGCCTTTTCCATGGTCTGGGTGTCTATCAGTAATAGCATTTGCAAGAACAATCTCAGGCTTATATTTTCTGATAATTTTTACTATTTCAAGCCTGTGGCTGTCATCGTCTTTAAAAAAAATATCTTTGAAGCCCAAATTTTCCCTAACAGAAATTCCCATGATTTTTGAGGCGGCTTCAGATTCCTGCAAACGGAGTTCGGGCGTTCCCCTGGTACCCATTTCACCTTTGGTAAGGTCAAGGATCCCTACTTTATAACCTTTGGCGATTTGTGCTGCAATTGTCCCTGAACAAGCCAATTCTGCATCATCAGGGTGCGCTGCAATAACAAGAATATCTAATTTCATATTTTTTGGATTAACCTTCAGATTACATTAATCTGTCTATTTTACTCTCAGCCTTCTTCCCACTTTTAAAATAGTATTGGTTGATATGCCATTCAACCTCGTCAAAGTGCTGACTCGGACTCCGTACCTTCGTGCGATGGAACTTAAGGTCTCACCACTTCTTACTCTATGATAAATTGCTTCTTGTGCTTTGAGTACATGATCAAAACTAGAAGAAGTAATGTCATAATATTGACCTTTGATACTTCCAAGGTTAAAATCAAACACTTCCGTTGGATTAATTGAGAGGCCCTGAAACCTGATCTCAAAATGCAAATGAGGACCCGTGCTTCTTCCTGTATTGCCTCCCAAGGCTATCAATTCACCTGCTTTTACTTCTTGGCCTACTTCTACCCGGAACTTCGACAAGTGGCCATAGAGCGTCTCTAAGCCATTTTTATGCCTGACTACTACATAATAGCCATAGCCATTTCTATCATATGAACGAATTCTGACGATTCCATCAAAAGAACTATATACAGGATCACCTACATTCAGCTTAAGGTCAGTACCATGATGCCAGCGGTATCTTCTAAATCCAAATTCAGATGTAATTCGGGTTTCTTCCAAGGGCATCTTCCAATCTGTCCCAAAAAAAGGATCAAACAACTTGATCTGAACAGTATCTTTAAAATCCTTTGGGTTGAAATCGTATATATTTATTTTTTTACTATCCCATGCCGAGTAGTATTCGAAAGCTGTAACCCAGATACTATCTATAAGTACCTGTTCTGAAACTTGAACCAATTGATTTGTAGGTGCCCAATCCAGGGAAATTGTATCCTCAGAAACAATACTTAAGCGTCTTTTTAAATCAACGTAATCCTTATAAAGTAAAGAGTCTGTTGATTTGGTAATATCCTCTAGATATTTATCGGGGTCAAAAAGTCTTAAATCCCGTAGCAA
>NZ_CDSBKL010000415.1:0-3477 GCF_977115555.1 Aquiflexum sp. | reverse complement strand
TGTGAACCTCCTGTATTTTTACCTGCATGAGCCATAGATAAGACCCCCCTATCATGGTATTGGTTTTCGCCATCCAATTCACAATCAATTTTGTAGCCGGGACCACCTGTGCCATTTCCTTTTGGGCAACCACCCTGAATCACGAAATTTGGAATTACCCTATGAAAGGTCAATCCGTCATAGAACCCTTTTTTTGAAAGGGAAATAAAGTTATCCACTGCTTTTGGGGCATCTTTGTCAAAAAACTCCACCTTCATCAGGCCTTTTTCAGTAAGTATTTCAGCTGTTTTCATAAATTATATTTTGGCAAAAATAGAAAATATTATTTGGCATTGTTTCAAATTCAAATAAATAAAAAGGAGTGCATAACACTCCTTTGGGTTGGGTTTATTCTCTGATAAATATTAATTGACTAAAACAGCTTTCTTTATCTCAATGAATTAAATAATTTTAATTATGGATCAAATATAAATAATTAATGCAAGACAGAACAATAAAAATCTTCATTTTTTAAGTAAACAATGGATTACGTGTTTTTTTTTGGCGAAATCAAGTATCAACAACTCATTGTGCTATTTGAATATGGCAAAGGGATTTTCAGTTGTTTTTCTATTAGAAACATAATTTGGTTTTGATTCAGGAAAAGCACAATTTGGTAAATTCATTTATCATTGCGTTATTAAAAGTTTTATCACTACTTAAAAACCAGAAATATTGGAAAATAAATTTGAGAACAACCAGGGATTGACTCAAGTCGATTTGTATCCTGGCCCGACCCTATTTGGCCATCCAAAGGGATTGATGACTTTGTTTTTCACCGAGATGTGGGAAAGATTCAGCTATTATGGAATGCGGGCGCTTTTGATATTATTTATGACCACCTCCATCGTTGATGGTGGATTAGGATTTGATGATAAAACTTCCGGGGCAATATATGGTCTGTATACCATGGGAGTTTATCTGCTCGCATTGCCTGGAGGATGGTTTGCGGATAGGCTTTTTGGTTTGAAAAAGTCTGTTTGGTATGGAGGTATTATCATTGCTTTGGGGCACTTTACAATGGCTTTGCCGGGTTTATTTAAAATGATGGGAGATGAAGTTTCTGTTAAGGAATCCCTTTCTCTAATGGATACGAATTCTTTCTTTTTGGGATTGATTTTGATTGTATTAGGAACCGGGCTGTTGAAGCCAAATATAAGTTCGATTGTTGGGCAGCTTTATCCTGCAGGCAGTTCAAAAAGAGATGCAGGGTTTTCGATTTTTTATATGGGGATAAATCTTGGGGCTTTTATAGCTCCAATTGCCTGCAGTACTTTAGCAACTTATGATTGGCATTTAGGGTTTGGTTTGGCAGGACTTGGGATGCTTATAGGTTTGATCCAATATCGATTGACCAGTTCTAATCTAATTGGTTATGGTGATGAAATTGAGGTTTCGACCGAAAAGGATGTTTTGGAAAGAAAAAAATTGATCAGGATCCTTTTTGGGATTGGAGCCATTGTATTGTTTGTTTTGGCACTTCTGTTTATGGGTTTTATTTCGATCAATGTGTTGGCTTTGGCGGGCGCGTCCGGGACAATCATCGCAATAGTAGCTTTCGTTTATCTAGGATATGTCATTTTGTTTGGTGGATTAAGTCGGGATGATCGAAATAAAGTAGGCGTGATTGCGATACTGTTTTTATTTTCTGCCTTGTTTTGGTCAGGTTTTGAGCAAGCAGGATCTACCTTGAATTTGTTTGCAGAGAGGTTTACAAATCGAAATTTCTTAGGATGGGAAATCCCTTCGGGATATTTTCAATCAATCAATTCTTTATTTATAATCATTTTTGCACCATTTTTTGGTGCACTTTGGGTATGGTTGGGCAGGAGAAATTTAGAACCAAATTCACCATTGAAATTTGCAATGGGTTTGATTTTACTGGGTATGGGATTTTTGGTGATGTATTTTGCCGCCAAAATTGCCGCTTCAGGTAACCTAGCCGCGCCTACTTGGTTGATTTTTACTTACCTTCTTCATACATTCGGCGAGCTGAGTTTGAGCCCTGTTGGATTGAGTTTAGTTACAAAATTAGCCCCGGCAAAATATGGTGGCCAAATGATGGGAATCTGGTTCCTGTCTGTTTCTCTTGGTAATTTATTTGCAGGTTTGATAGCTGGAGAGGCTAGCGGCGGTACTGATGAAGCTCTTGCCCAAATGCCCAGCCAGTATATGATTATTGTTTTTACAGCAGTGGGCGCAGGATTGTTGTTATTGTTATTAAGTAGACCGATAAGAAAATTGATGGGCAATGTCCATTAAAAAGTAAATGGGAAGAAATAAAAAAAGGGTCTATTTAGACCCTTTTTTATTTCTTTTTGACTTCTTTCGGAGCCTTTGTACTTCTGAAATCTACGGCGGAAATACCAGCGCCAAGCCCGACTAAAATGCAGACAATTAATAAAAACAATTGTGCACCTGAGGCAATAGGGGAACTAAAGATTTGTAATAGCATATATGTAAAAGATTTCTTAATACTAATTTTTCGAAAGATAGTATAGAATGGAATTTAGACAAAATTTGAAATAAAAAAAGCAGGAAGATATTTGAGACTTCCTGCTTTTTGTTCCAAATTAATCAATTTCGTCGTCAAAGTCCTCATCGAAATCGTCATCATCGAAATCATCGTCTTCTAGATCATCGAAATCCTCATCAAGGAGTTCACTGTCTTCATCAAGATCGTACACCTCGTCTTTAAATTCCTCAGCGAACTCATCGTCATCATCGAAATCTTCGATTTCTTCAAAATCATCTTCAAAGTCGTCCATAGTATGAATAAGGTTAATGTTTTAAATATCAAATGGATTGATAGGCGCTAATTAAATCAAAATAAATATTTAAGCAAATACCTTATCAAGGTTATTTTTTTGCAACATACTGCCATCTAGTTTTGCTTCCTCTTCAATCCACTGATTTTCTAGCATTTCCAGCCAAGTTTCAAAATATAGGATTACGTCAAGCCTATTATTTTTTTCTAAATGATTTCTCTTTATGAGAGGAATTTTGTTTAATATTTTTGGATCAGACAATTTTTCAAGATGTCTGAGTTCATTGATTTTAAGTCCTTTTTCAAGCATTTTACTGATCATGAGGTCCATTGGGTAGCCACTATCAGGACAATAATCCACTAATTGCTCATTCCAATCACCTGATTTTTCCATGGCATATCGATGGATATCTTCTTTTGAGAGTTGGATAAGTTCTTGGGCCAGGTTTCCACAATTGCATAACCCCATATGACCCCATTGATAAGGGGAACCTTTTTTAAGTTTATTGATCGTATTTCTTATCGCTGCGATCAATTCAAAGTTTGAAACTGACATGGAAGAAAATTTTTTTAAAAAGTTAACAATAAAAAACCTACCTGGTTTATTAAAAAGTGATAATTTTTAAAAAATGGTAAATAAAAATCTTACCCTTCCATGAAAGAACAAAACC
>NZ_CDSBKL010000414.1:0-3477 GCF_977115555.1 Aquiflexum sp. | reverse complement strand
GTCCAGGTCATGAAACTTTGCTCGATCAACACAAACAAAAATGCAGAAGCGGCAAATACCAAAACCAGAGGTTTGGCTACCAATTTAATCATGTCAAAGAATTCCTCTGAGGCTTTGGTGTTTTCCCTTTTGGATTCCTTTTCATTGATTTCTGCAAAGAAAAGCAACAAAGCCGCTACCAGAGTCATTGCACCCAGGTACCAATAGATGCCCAACCAAGATTGGGAAGTCGGGTCGCTATCGTTGACAAAAAGGCTGAAAAATACATTGCGAAGCAAAACACCCACCATAAAGAATCCCTCTATTGTGCTCATCAGGCTGCTGTGTTCTTTGGGAGAGTCAGTCACCAAACCTATCGTGGCAAAGACGCTTACTTTGATGATGGCAAAAGAAATCCCAACTACCGCAAACAGCATCTTGAAATACCAAAACTCATCGGCAATCACCGGCATCAGAAAGCAAATACCAGCAACGGCAAACAAAGCGATCAACATTCCTTTTCGGATGCCGAGCTTGGGCAAAAAAGAAGCAACGATAAAGGAGAAAATGGCTATCGGAAGGTCTTTGAATCCTTCCAAAACAGAAGCTTCCGCCTTGGTGACGTCGAAGGTCCGCTGCACCTGAAGGATGACCGCCCCCACTGAATTGAGCAACACAGCGAATACCATGTAGTTGAAAATGAGGGAAAGGCGGATGAGGAGTTTTGAGTTCATAAAAGAAGATCACAAAAAGGAAAAGATTGTAAATTTCAAATCCCGCAAAGACACTAAGACACAAATTTGAAATGCTTGAAGGAAAATCTAATATGGAAAATTTATTCCGATTTGACCAAAGAGAATTGATTTTCATTCTTCTTTACTGATTGAATGGAAAAATTTAGTATTGATTGATGGCTTTGTGGCATCTACAAAATAAATAATTCACCAAGTTTTTGGAAAAGCGGGAAAACAAAAAGTCTGAGGGCTTTGAGCCGTCTGACTAGCGTTCTCTTTAAGCCTTCTAAATATCTTTGCGCCCTTGCGTCTTTGCGAGAACCATAATATAGAGCTTGCGAGTTTTTCAATTGTGGCTTTGTGCCATAGTGGGAAAATAAAAGCTTTACTTTTCCAGCAAGTACCACCCATGCGGATCGACCTCTATAGGACCTTCAGTTTTGACCATAACCGGTTTGGCTGAGAGCACATGTCTTTCCAGACCATTGGAAGTCCGGATCTCAACAGGCATAGAAAATAAAATATTAGGCAAGCTTACCGCATAACCTTTCTTTCCTTTTTTGGCTACTTTGACTTTTGGAACACGGATAGATTTGAGATACATATCAAAAAAACCATCCAAATCCTGTTCTGAATAATGTTGGACAAAATCCGTGAAATCCGAGGTTTCGACGAGGTTTTCGTAAATAAATCTTTCATCTGAAACAAATGCTTTAATCATCGGGAAAAAGACTTCGTCCCCCAAATAATAGCGAAGTGAATGGATGATAAACGCCCCTTTGGTGTAGATTTCCCCATGATAGGCATAGTCTGAGGTTGAATTTCTGGGAGAAACTACCGGTCGTGCATTGGCGATTCCTTGGCGCACCGAAGCGACTTTTGCCAGATACGCCTCTTCACCTCCATGTTCAAGATAAAAAAGCCAATCTCCGTAAGCTGTCAAACCTTCATGAATCCAAAAATCCGCCCAATCCTTCACTGAAACCTTGTTCCCAAACCACTCATGACCGAGTTCGTGATGCAGCAACCAATCGTATTGGACCAAGCCCATGGGTACAAACTGGAAATTGTTTCCATAGGCATTGATGGTCTGATGCTCCATACCTAGGTAAGGCGTTTCGACTACTGCGATTTTGTCATTGGGAAAAGGATAAGGTCCAAAGTACTTCTCCAGAGTTTTGGCAGAATTCTCCAAGACATCCAAAAGTGCTTTGGCTTTATCCCTGTTTTCTTGCAGGACATAGACATACATGGGGATTTCCGTTCCGTCTGCACTTACAAAAGTTTTGGATTCCTGATGAAATACCCCCAAAGTGAAATTGATGTTGTAATTGTTGATCGGATATTCAGTCGCCCAATGATAGGTGACTTTATTTTCAGATTTTTTGGTATCAATCAGACGGCCGTTGGAAGCTACGAAATAGGATTCAGGTGCGGTAAAAATCAGATCAACTCCATTCGCCGGTTCGCTCGAAGGATGGTCTAGGCTAGGCATGAAGATTTTTGCACCTTCATTTTGTGAAGACAATCCCATCCAATGGTTATCCAACAGGTCTTTTTCCCAGGTAAATCCACCGGTCCAAGGCGGCCGGATGGCAATCGGCGTTTTGCCACCATAATGGATTTCTACATCATTACAGGTGCAGTCAACGGGAAAAATATCCAAGGTATCCCCAAAGTGCCGGAAGGCAATTTCCTTTCCATCCATGATGATTTTGCTGACTGTATATTCCTCGATGAGGTTCAGTCTAAGTGTATCCAGCCTTTCTTTGGAAGTAAAAGTGACTTTGTTGGAGCCATGGATTTCCTGTTTTTCAGGAAAAATCTCCAATTCAAGTCTGTAATGCATCACCTGAAACTTTGCCTGCAAAGGATCAATCGCACCGCCCCAAGTCCAGTTTTTTTGGATTTGGGAAAAAGCAAAATTAGAGGAGAGAAGGAAAAGGAATAGGATAAAGTTGCGTTTCATGGATTTATGCATGGATGGTTGAGAATTCTCAGGTTTCAATTTGGTAAAAAGTAAGGTAAAAAAGAAAAGGAATTGTTTAATAGAGAAATAGATATGAAAATCCTCTAATTATTATTTTTCAAATTTCCCATTAAACGATACCCTACCAAATATTTACGGAGATAAAATACCCGAATTACAATTTCAAAATGAAATAAATGCAAAATCACAACCTGACTTTCGGGGTACGTCTAGCTGCAATAGCAAAAGATAAGGTGGTTGGGAAAGGATAAGCCTTGCCTTACTTTTCATAAAAAATAAAATCCAGAGGATCAATATTCTTGAAACCTTTGTCTGCCGAGAACAATGGTATATCGAGGTACATTGAGGTTCCGGCAATGATGCTATCAGGCAATTTGATGGGATAATTTTGTCGAAGGTCTATGGTGAATTGTTTTATACTAGCAGTAATATCAATGATAGTACATTGTGACAACAAAAAGTTAATCTTACTTTTTTCCTCTTGAGAAAGCGCTCTGAAACTATATAACTCCAGTTCTGTAACGAAAGAAACATATATATTCTTTCCTTCTAATATGCTTACCAATGTGGAATCTCCCTGCATGAGATAAAGTAAGACATTTGTATCTACCATCAACTTATTTCCATTCATCACGAAGCTTTTTTTGGATTTCCATTGGGCTTTCATCAAGATCAATAATGCCCGAAAAATTAGAAGCTTGAAATCCTTTTTTCTTTTTTGTGGAACCAGCTAAGGTCTTTTGAATTTCTTCTTTTGTAGAACCTTTTTTGATA
>NZ_CDSBKL010000413.1:0-3493 GCF_977115555.1 Aquiflexum sp. | reverse complement strand
GGAGCTGTAATTTTCGCAACCCTTCTTCTGTCCACTTGACTGAAGTCATAGAAACTTGCAAGTCCAAGGTCAGCAGCTACTTTAACAGCACCTGCATTGTCGTTACCCATCGGCATTCCTATCTGAACTGCAGGATCGGTTGATTGGATGGCTGGCTGTTGCTCAGGTCCTGATTTCGCCCCTACATACCTCACTGCAATTGCTCCTAATCTTGGGTCATTGGTGCTTTTGAGGAAATTCACAAAAGGCTCCGTCATGTAAAAGTTAGCAGCTTCAGTAGCATTTAGGGTGTTTCCGATTGGATTGGTATAGTTGGCATCATGAATAATTACAGCATTGTCATTATTTGTTAAAATGACACCTCCGGCAAATGCTTTTGTGACGGTCTGTTGTGCTAAGGTAGGATTGGCGTTACTTAACCTCATTCCAGCCCTTAGTAGAAGTGAGTAACCAAACTTTTTCCATTTTGCAATATCCCCTCTATAAAGGATATCTGCCGTTTCAATCCTTCCATTGGTATTGAGAGCTGCAGAAGCTTCCTCGAGTTCCTTGATTAATTCCCCATAAATAAATTCCTGGGAATCATATTTAGGATAAAAGACTTGATTGCTGTATCCCACACCTGCTTCAGTATATGGAATAGAGCCATAGGTGTCTGTAAGGATCATAAATGCATAAGCCTGAAGAATCCTTGTCATCTGCAATAGATTGCTTCTAGTAGGGTCATCTTTGATTCGGAAAATGATATCCTTGGTGTTTTTGATCACATTCCGATAGTATTGCTGCCAATTGTTTTGAGTGGAAGCCCTGTTGTCCTGGTTGAAATTTGCACCTGTCAGTACGCCTGAGTTAGGCGAAATTATTTGCTGGACAATCCCAATTTCAAATACCAAAACCCCAAATGAATTTGGAGAGGACGATACTGTGGCATTGTTTAATTGAAATGCAGGATCAATTGAAGTTGCAGCTACAGTATTTGTATTTAGCTCATCAAAGTTTTGGTCACATGATGTGCTATAGCCTAGCATTAGCACAAGGAGGATAAAATTAAATATCTTTTTCATGGTTGCTCTGATTAAAATTTGACATTAAGATTGAAGCCGAGACCTCTTGTGGTAGGAAGTCCTGTAGATTCCATTCCAACAAGGTTGTCCGAGGTATACCCGAATGATTCTGGGTCAATGTTATCTACCCATTTCTTAATCATTAAAACGTTGTTGGCTACAAGATTGAGTCTTACAGCACTAACCGGGAAATTTTTAGGGATGAATTTGGTAAAATCATATCCCATAGTGATTTGTCTCAGTTTCCAGAATCCGGAGTTGTAGATTACAGGTTCAACCAATGCCTGAGATCTAACAACTTCCCAATATGACTGAACCGGTGCAGCAACGGTATTTGTTTCACCTGCAAGGTTGACACCATCTCCGACAACTCCGCCTTCACGACCTTCAAGAGTCATTTTGTGCAAGCCATGTCTTACAGCATTGAAATTGGTTCCAGATAGCATTTTTCCTCCTAATCTGAAGTCTATCAGGAATGAAAGGGAAACACCTTTATAATTGAAGGAGTTGTTGATACCTCCAATCCATTTTGGAAGGGCACTGCCAAAGTTTACAAGATCAAGGGTTCTCAATGGCAATCCATTTCCTCCGAAAATCTGTCTTCCCTGTTCGTCTCTTCTGTATCCAAAACCTGCTATTTGACCCATTTCTTCTCCTACAATCTGTCTCAATTCGCCATTGAAAACGTGGGTACCTACAGTGATTCTTTCACCAGGAGTGTCAGTCAATAAGCTCAACACTTTTGTCTTGTTGTATGCACCGTTGAAAGAAGCTTCCCAAGTAAAGTTTTCATTTTCTACAGGCACAACTGTCAAGAGCATTTCAATACCTTTATTTGAGCTTTGCCCACTGTTGATTGAGGTATTCACAAAACCTGATGCATCAGAAATCTGGGCACTTACAATCTGGTCACTTGTGAGTTTGCTGTATGCAGCAAGGTCCAAAGAAACTCTTCCTTGGAACATTTTCATTTCCAAACCGATTTCAGTTTCTGCTACCCGCATTGGCTTAAGGTTTGGATTTGGAAGGGTTCCTCCAAGAGGACCACCGACAGGTTGGTTGTTGAATAAGTTTGCATTGACACCATAAAACAGTACGTTGGAATAAGGTCCCACATCTGAATCAGAGCCCACTTCTGCATAAGCTACTCTCAATTTTCCAAAATTAAACCAATCAGATGTACCTGTATTTTCTGTAAAAATCCAACTGGTAGAAATAGAAGGATATAGAATACTTCTGTTTTCAGGAGAAAGGGTCGAGAACCAGTCATTTCTGATGGTACCATTGATAAACAGAAACTTTTTATAAGAAAACTCTGCAAATGCGAATAATGAATTCACAGCTCTCTCATATCTGTCAAAAATCGGATCTTTAACCCTACCGTTTTGAACAGTATAGAGATCTCTGACAACGAAATCAGTTGCTTGAACGCTGTTTAAATCAGATGTTCTATACATGTGATTACCTCCAACATTGGCATTTATTCCATAATCGCCAAATTCTTTGGTGGCTGAGAGAATGAAATCAGCATTGACTTCTCTAAATCTTCTTGACTCTTGAGTATATTGTCCATTGACAAATCCTGCCGGGGCAGCTGCTCTAGAAGCTTGGCCTGTTGGGAAGTTATTAACATCCATGTCTCGTGACCAATAATCCTGTCCTACACGACCCTGGATATACAACCAAGGTGTGAGGTCATACTTTACAGCTATGTTTCCAAAGATCCTATCTCTTTTTATATTCTGAAACTGCTGTGAAAGAGTAAAATATGGATTGGTTCTGTTTCTGAATCTTGAATAAACAGCCTCGTTGCCATTGGCATCAAATTTATTTTCATCAAGGACACTCAATGGCATTGAATTGGCCATGTTGTAAAGTGCTGTAGGTATTGAATTGTCTTGGTTTGCAACATTAGGAGGGTTTTTATTTTCTTCAATTGAGTAATTGATGTTTCCTTTGAAGTTCAACCTTTTGCTTAACTGGTAGCCGAATCCTAAATAAATGGTTTTTCTGTTGAAAGAGTTGTTGGGAACAATCCCTTTACTCGTAAGATCGGAGAAAGAAAAGCTCAATCCTCCTTTATCACTTGAGGTAGAAACCATAATTGAATTGGTTACATTCTGACCGTTTCTGAAGAATTCATTAATTCTTCCTTTTTGAGGAACGTATGGAACAGTCACTCCATCAAAAAGGACTTGAGTCATACCGGGAGCGAATTTTTCACCAAAAGACCACTGTCCTGAGGTAGGGTTTGGAGTTGTGGGTCTGATACCTTGTTCTCCCTGACCATATTCATATTGATAATCTGTAAAATCCAATGGTGCTTCATTGGTGTAATTCAGGTTATAGGTCACCCCGATACCTTTAGATTCACCTCTTGATTTGGTGTTGATCATGATGACACCGTCTTTTGCTCTTGATCCATAAAG
>NZ_CDSBKL010000412.1:0-3499 GCF_977115555.1 Aquiflexum sp. | reverse complement strand
TCGACAATCTCCCCTTCCTTGAGCACATAAATCCTGTCCACCTTGCGGATCGTGGATAAGCGGTGGGCGATGATAATGGTCGTCCTGTTTTTCATCAGTTCATCCAAAGCCTCTTGTACCAATGCCTCAGATTCAGCATCCAATGAGGACGTCGCTTCATCCAAAATCAAAATAGCGGGATCTTTCAGGATTGCCCTTGCGATGGCGACACGCTGTCGCTGTCCGCCCGAAAGTTTGATACCGCGCTCGCCGACTTTGGTATCCAATCCTTCGGGAAACTTACTGATAAACTGCCATGCATTGGCTTTTTTGGCTGCTTCGATGATTTCTTCATCTGATGCATCCGGCTTGGCATAGGCAATATTTTCCTTGATACTTCCGCCAAACAACAGGACTTCCTGCGGTACGATTCCGATGTTGGATCGGAGTTGCTTCAGATTCCAATCTTGAATAGGCTTGCCATCGATCAGGATGTTTCCTTTTTCTATGGGATAAAATTTCAAAAGCAGTTGGATGATGGTGGACTTGCCGGCACCGCTTTGTCCTGCCAAAGCGACTTTTTCTCCTGCAGGAATATTGAAATTGATGTTTTTCAAAACCTCCATCTCAGGACGTGTAGGATAAGAAAAACGTACATTTTGGAAACTTACATTTCCTTTCATCGGGATTTTTTGGAAATCAGCCGTGGAGATTTCAGGCACTTCATCCAAGATCTCCAATACACGCTCGGATGAACCGATGGCTTTTTGGAGTTGGCCGTAGATATCTCCCAAGCCCGCAATCGACCCACCGATAAATGTGGTATAGAGTACAAATGAAACCAAGTCTCCCACGCTCATGTCTCCGGAAGCCACCAAAGTAGCCCCGTACCACATTACAGCTACGATTCCGCCAAACAATGCAAAGATGATAAAGGAAATAAATGCACCCCTGAATCCCGCGGCTTTCAAAGCCACAGCCACCACTCTTTCCAATCCTTTTCTGTACCTGTTTGATTCATATTGCTCTCCGGCAAATGATTTGACGGTCATGATGGACTGAAGCGTTTCTTCGACAATTACATTTGCTGCGGCAAGTTCATCTTGGGTTTGTTTGGAGAGTTTGCGGATAAATTTCCCAAAAACCATCGCAATGATCACCAAAACAGGAAATGTCGCCAACATAAAAAGTGTCAGTTTTGGGGTAGTCATCATTAGGAAAACCACTCCCGCAATCAAAGTGATAATCTGTCTTAAGAGCTCCGCCAAAGTCGTCGAGAAAGTATCCTGCAACATGCTGACATCTGCTGTGATCCTACTGATCAGTTCGCCGGTTCTTCTTTTGTCAAAAAAGGTCATCGGCAACTGCACCAATTGGCTGTACAATGAAATCCTGATATCACGCATACTTCGCTCTGATACTTTGGCAAAAAGCCAAACCCTAAAAAAGGAGAAAATACTTTGTACCAATAAAATCCCCAAAAGAATAAAGGCTATTCCGTTGATATCATCTACCAACCATGTTTTTCCGGAAGCGGTATCAATCAGCTTGCCTGCTACATATGGAAAAGTCAAAAGTGTCAAGCTTGAAAATATGAGGAAAAGCATCCCCAGGAAAAAATTCAACCTATAGGGTAAAATAAATCTAAAAATTCCCCCAAGCTTACTCAGATTCTGTTTGTTCAGCTTGCGCTTTTCGTGCTCTTCAAGGGCATCGCCTCTCTTTTTTGCCATGGATACTTTTAATTCTGAATTCCTAACCTGCAAATCTAAACAATATGACCGTAGACGGAAGATAAATGATCAGATTTTCAAACATAGAAGTGGTATATGGAAATATTTATTTTGAAAATATTTTAGCAGTCAGCATTCAAGTTGTGTATTTTTATAAAAAACAAAACCCAAAGTCCATGAGTCTCTTTACACTTTCCCCCGCCCAAGTTGCCGATTTCCACCGTGACGGTTTCGTCCTTGTCAAAGGATTCTGCTCGAAAGAGGAAACACAAAAAATGTACAGGACAGCCATCGAAGACGATGCTATGCGAAAAAACGCCTTGGACCTCAACGACCTTTCCGGGAAGAAAACAAGACTTTCCCTATGGTTTAAGCCAGGAAACGATGTTTTTGGATACCTGACAAGGAGTGAAAAAATGGTGAATTCAGTGGCAAAATTGTTGGACAGTAATGCTCCTGTCTGTCATTTTCATTCCAAACTCATGCAAAAAGAACCACGTGTCGGCGGAGCTTGGGAATGGCATCAAGACTATGGGTATTGGTACAAGAACCAGTTTATGTTTCCTGACCAACTCCTCAGCGTCATGGTGGCATTGACGGAGGCCAACATAGAAAATGGCTGCCTTCAAGTAATCAAAGGTTCCCACAAATTGGGCAGGGTTAATCACGGTTTTTCCGGTGAGCAAGTCGGTGCGGATATGGTCATGGTCGAAAATGCCCTCAAAACCATGGAATTGGTCTATTGTGAAATTGATCCCGGAGATGCTTTGTTTTTCCACAGCAACCTGCTGCACAGGTCAGAAGCCAATCTTTCTGACAAGCCCCGTTGGTCGATCATTGCCTGTTACAATTCCCAATCGAACATTGCCTACAATGAAACTTCTACTTCCTGGAAAACTCCTGTAGACATTGTCCCTGACGAAGCGATTTTGGAATGGGAGGCCGATTCGCTTTCCTCTGCCGATTTTCTCAAAAAGGAAAATGATCCCGCGCTCAAAGAGACAGGTTGGGAAAAAGATGTAAAGTCCTCTTGATTCCAATTTCATCAATATGAAAATAGCATACTTTTGCCCGCTTTGGGGCTCAGAGTCAATCCCGTTTGAAGATTTCCTAAACCGTGTTTTGGAGGCAGGATATGATGGGGTGGAAATGAGTTTTCCTTTGGATGAAAAGGAAAGAGATCAAAAAGCAAATCTGATCAATTCCTATGGTTTAAAATTGATTGCCCAACATTGGGAAACTGTCGATGCTGATTTTTTGGTCCACAGCAAAAATTTTGAAAAAAGACTCAGAAATTTGGCTGCGACCAATCCCCTTTTCATCAATTCCCAAACAGGCAAGGACTACTATTCCTTTGATCAAAATAAAGCCTTATTTGACTTGGCATGCCAAATTTCGCATGAAACATCCATTCCTGTCCTTCATGAAACCCATCGTGGAAAATGGAGTTTTGCTGCCCATATTACCAAAGAATACCTTGACCGCCTTCCTGAACTGAAAATTGCCTTGGACATTTCGCATTGGTGCGTGACTGCAGAGTCCTTTTTGGAAGATCAGGAGGAGGCTGTTCAGGCGGCGATAAATTCTACAGAACATCTCCACGCGAGAGTAGGATATACCGAAGGCCCTCAGGTACCGGATCCTCGGATCCAAGAGTGGAAAGCACCGTTGGACAGACATTTAACCTGGTGGGATCAGGTAATCGAAAAAGCGGAAAAGGAAGGGAAAGAATATTTCACAGTAACCCCTGAATTTGGTGCGCCACCTTATATGGTGCTGCACCCCGC
>NZ_CDSBKL010000411.1:0-3499 GCF_977115555.1 Aquiflexum sp. | reverse complement strand
TGATATAAAATTCTATGTATTTTATATATACATAAAAGAAATACTTTAAATCGGGTGATTTGAAGTAATAAATAGAATATTATAATAAAAACAAAGAAATGATAATAAAAAGTAGAAACGAAGATTGGTGTAAGGAAACGATTATTCTGGTCAATTCTTGAAAGAAATTTGAACTTTCATTCCTGTCTTGAAATAATTTTCAAACTGTAATATCCTTTGAAAAATTAAAGATTCATTAAAAACAAAACCGCCGTTCAAAACCCTGAACGGCGGTATAAACTGTGTATTTTGTTATTGAAAATATTAAAACCGGATTCTATACCAAATCCTTAACTTCAATCTGCTTTCCTCGGAAGTCGGCACTTTGTCCTTTTTTCAAATCCCATAGTGCTAAAATCAGAGGTGAATCCCTCGACACCAACTGGTAATCGACACCGTCCAAAACCACTTTTCCCATCGGAATAGAGACCCAAATATTTCCCATCGGAACTTGTACCAAAGCACCTTCATCTACTTTTTCCATCGCTTTGACAGGAACAGCATTCAATTGGGCCAACATCACCCTTGAAGAAGAGAGCCTTTTTTCTAAAATGTCCCTAGTCTGATGCAACATTTCCTGATGGGTTTCAAATTTATCCCCGGCGGAACTTTTCTCTTCCACCTCTGAAGATTCCTGCAATTCGGTAAGCTGACGTTGGATATCTTTAATCTGATCTCTTAGCATTTCTTGGGCTTTGGCCAATAATGCAGTTTTGGTCGTTGAATTCATGGGTGCAAATTAAATTGAAAAAAGGGAGAAAAAGGAATTTAGCTCTTCTTTAGAATCTTTTTTTCTCCAAGTATTATTTTTGTGAAAAAATCCACTCATTAATTATTTGATCCAAAAAGGATGATTATGACGGGATTTTCAAAATAAGCCCTTCAATTTAAATACTTTCTTGAGGCTTACCTTTTTCCCACCAAAGTAAAGGGAAGCATAAATAAATTTCTGACAAAGGAGAAAGAAAGGTCGATCGCAAATCCCAATAACCTAAATGGCAATAGAATAAGCCAAACAATAGGATAGAGGATCAAGGCAATAATGGCAATGGGCCAACAAAGAATAAAAAGAATGCACCAAAGGAGAAAGCTTACCATGTAATTCGAGTTTTTCTTAAATCCTGCAATACCTGTACCAATCAGGAAAATGCTCATCTCTGTCGCCCTATGCAGTTTTTGTCAATTACTTTGTATTGAAATTGAACACTATTCCGTACATTTTTGTCAGACCTACGGTTTTCCAATTAAATGATAAATCATCCATCTTATTTCTTTTCCTCTTCCTTCCAACTCACTTCTGATGGAATGTTTCAGAAACAAATCCTAACACCTCTGGCAAAGAAGTTCTCCAATAGGTCCAATTATGGGCACCATCCCTGATTCGGAATTCATGAGGAATTTCCTTTTTCTTCATTGCGATATGTATGAGACTGTTTCCTTCATATAGAAAATCATCATCGCCACAGTCAAAGTACCATTTGACAGACTTCATTTTTTCAAGATCATTGAGTTCAATCTGCTGAAGGGCATTATGCCTTTCAAAGTAGGCTTGCAGGGTAGATTCATTTTTTACCTCCACCTTATTGTTCTGTAAACCTTGCTTGAAGTCTTCAAAAGTGGCATTTCTCACTGAGGCACTTAGGGGACATGCAGAAGAAAAAAGCTCAGGCCTGTGCATGGCGTAGAAAAATGTCCCTCCGCCTCCCATGGACAATCCTGCAATGGCTCTATACCTTTTCTCAGATTTGATTCTGTATTTTTTTTCTACTTCCGGCATCAATTCTTCAAAAAAGAAATCTTCATACCTCCATTCATTGTTGACATCATTGAAATAGCCCCTTTTTCCGGTATTCGCATCCGGCATGACGATGATCATGGCAGTTGCTTTTCCTTCTTGGATGGCTTTGTCAGTAATGAGCTGCACTTCCCCAAACTGTACCCATCCAGTCTGATCATCCCCGCCACCGTGCAGCAGGTAAAGTACAGGGTACGAGCGCTGGGAAGTTTCATACCCCGGAGGAAGGTACACGGCATATTTCCTCTCCATGTTTAGGATTTTGCTGTTCATAGTCAATTCATCAAAAACTTTGCTTTCCTGAGCAAATGAAGGAATACAGAAGTAAAGGAAAACCAGCGAAATAATCAGGATTCTGTTCATAGGATAATGGGTTATTGTTTAAGAGAAAATCAATGTACGACTTATCTGTTCATTGGACATTGTATCTCCAAACTACCAAAATAAATTTTTGCCACAAACTGTTACGCTGTTTTCGGTACCTGCAGGAATCCTATGGTCAATTTCTGCTTTTGAACTTTCGACGAATAGCTTATCTTGTTTCAAAAATTCATTGTCATGCAAAGAAGAGAATTTATACTTTCCACTGCCTTGGCTTCAGCGGCCTTTGTCAGCACCCCTTTTTCAGCTTTGATGGCTCGCCAAGATGCTGTTAGAAAATTCAAAATTGCCCTTAATCCCGGAACAATCGGTGTCAAGGCCAACTTTGCACAGACATTGGATTATGCTATCCAATATCAATATGAAGCCATAAGTCCTTTCACCCAAGAAGTGATGGAAAAATATTCCGATGGACAGTTGAATGAGATTCTTGCCAAAATGAAAGAAAAAGGAATTTCCTATGACTCAACCAATGTTCCTGTGGAATTCCGCCATGACAACACCAGATTCAACGAAGACTTCAAAGGCTTGAGGAAATTCTGTCAAACAATGGAAAAACAAGGTGCAACCCGAATGAATACCTGGATCATTTCTTCCCATAGTGAGCTGACTTATAATGAAAATATGAAGCAACATGCATACCGACTCGGAGAATGTGCCAAAGTGATGAAAGACCATGGAATCCGATTTGGCTTGGAATATCTTGGGCCGAGAACGATGATGACCCAAAGCCGGTATCCTTTTATAGGAAGCATGAAAGAAGGCAAAGAACTGATCGGTGAAATCGGCGAAAGTAATGTGGGATTTGTCTTGGATACTTTTCATTGGTATTGCGCCGATGATACCATAGAAGATATCAGAACTTTGAAGCCTGAGGATGTGGTGGTGGTAGACCTAAATGACGCAAGGATGGGATTGACAAGAGAGACCCAATGGGATGGAAAAAGAGAACTGCCCATGGCTACCGGTGTGATCAATACCAAGGATTTTCTGCAGGGAATCATCGATATCGGCTATGAAGGACCTGTCCGGACAGAGCCTTTCAACCAAGTCTTGAATGAGATGGAAAATGAGGAAGCTTTAAAATTAAATAGGGAAGCAATCAAGAAAGCCCTTGCAACTGTAAGTTTAGAGTAACCGTCCGCAGAAATCAGTCCACAGGTGCTTATTCTAAATAGCAATTCTTAAAAAATTCAGATACTTAATTTGTGCTTTTATTTTGATTGCTAATTCAAAAATTCAACATTAATCCTCGGGAATATATTCCCACATTCTAAAGCCTCC
>NZ_CDSBKL010000410.1:0-3505 GCF_977115555.1 Aquiflexum sp. | reverse complement strand
ATCGAACTCAGCCGTACTGAAGGAATCATTCCCGCTATTGAAACGGCACATGCCATCCACGCCTTGAACCTGATCGAATACAGCAAAGACGATATCATCGTCATCAACCTTTCGGGCAGAGGAGATAAGGATTTGGATACGTATATTAAATGGGGAGGATATTAGGAGGTAGGAAGTTAGAAGTTGGAAGCAAGAAGTTGCCTCTCATCCTTTTCAACTAAACCTCAACATTTACCCCAAACCAATCTCTTGCCTCAAATCTCACGTCTCATGTCTTAAAAAAATGAACCGAATAGATAAATTATTTCAAACCAAAAAAGAGCGGGTGCTCTCCATTTACTTCACTGCAGGTTTTCCAAAACTTTATGACACGATAACCATCATGCAGGCCATCGAGTCTGCAGGTGCCGACATTATCGAAGTGGGAGTTCCTTATTCCGATCCGATTGCCGACGGGCCTACGATTCAGGACAGCAATCAGATCGCTTTGGATAATGGTATGAGCTTGAAAAAGCTTTTTGAGCAATTGGAGAATATGCGCCAAAGCGTTTCTTTGCCTGTAGTCCTGATGGGCTACCTAAACCCGATCATTCAATATGGGATGGAAGCTTTTTGTAAAAAATGTCAGGAAATTGGCGTTGATGGACTGATTCTCCCTGACCTTCCGATGCAGCAATACTTGGATGAATTCAAGGAAATCTTTGACATGTATGACCTTCGCAATACCTTTTTGATATCTCCTCAAACAAGCGAAAAGAGAATCCGCGAAATTGATACCCATTCCAATGGGTTTATTTATATGGTTTCGGCACACAGTATTACCGGTGCCCGAACAGGGATTTCTGAGGAACAGATTGCTTATTTCAAAAGAGTAGAGGCCATGAATCTGAAAAACCCAAGGTTGATCGGATTTGGGATTTCTGATTCAGAAACCTTCAGCACTGCTTCCAAATATGGAAACGGGGCTATTATCGGAAGTGCTTTCATCAAAAAAATCAAAGACAGTCAGGACTTGAAATCTGACATTGAATCTTACATAAAGTCCGTAATCCATTGAAACTATGATTGTCCAGTTAAAAGAAGAAATCACTGATTTGCAAAAAGATAAACTGATCCATGAAATCAGTCAGATCGGCTACAAGATCACCGAAGTCAAAACCCAATTGGGAGATTACCTGATAGGAATCGGCAAGAATGATTTTGATATCCGCAAAATCGGCCAACAGGAAGGCATCAAAGACATCCATATTGTTTCGGACGAGTACAAGCTTGTTTCCAAAAAGTGGAAAGTCAAACCGACTTCGATTGACCTTGGAGATGGGGTCTTTATCAAAGATGGCGATATGGCGATCATGGCAGGACCTTGTTCGATCGAATCAGAAGACCAGATCAAAAAAGTAATCGGACACCTCAAAGCAACTGGCATTACCATGATGCGGGGCGGTGTTTTCAAGCCAAGGTCAAGCCCATATGCATTCCGTGGATTGGGGATTGAAGGCTTGAAATTATGGTATGGTTTGGCAAAAGAAGCCGGAATCAAAATCGTCACCGAAGTCATGCAGGTCTCCCAAATCGAGGAGATGTATCCTTATGTGGACGTTTACCAAGTCGGTGCTAGGAATACCCAAAACTTCAACCTGTTGGATGAGTTGGGGAAAGTGGACAAAGCTGTCATGATCAAAAGGGGAATTTCCGGTACCA
Source organism: Aquiflexum sp. (assembly GCF_977115555.1). NCBI lineage: Bacteria > Pseudomonadati > Bacteroidota > Cytophagia > Cytophagales > Cyclobacteriaceae > Aquiflexum > Aquiflexum sp. The sequence continues at coordinate 1,804 of NZ_CDSBKL010000410.1, read as the reverse complement.
TCGAAGAATTGCTCCAATCTGCGGAGTATGTTTTTTCCGGAGGTAATGAAAAACTTATCCTTTGTGAAAGGGGAATCCGTACTTATGAAAGGGCAAGCCGCAATACTTTGGACCTGAATGCCGTTCCGATTCTAAAAGCAAAATCTCACCTGCCTGTCATCGTCGATCCTTCGCATGGCATAGGAATCAGGGAATATGTACCCCAAATGGCCTTGGCAGGAGTGATGTCCGGTGCTGATGGAATCATTTATGAAACTCACGAAATTCCAGAAAAAGCCTATTCAGATGGTCAACAGACTTTGGATTTTGCCCAAAGCGCCTTGTTGGCAGATTGGATCAGAAAGACATTTGCTATGAGAAAAACCTTCACATTGCTCTAGACTCGTTATTCATCCAAGGTTTGGGTAAAGATTGAAGGTTTTGTTAATTTTGAAAAAAGAAAGGAAAGAGGGGCATGATTTAAATTTTAGTAAGATCCGCCATGGACTGTTATCTATGGACTATGGACATTTTATCTGTTGGTTTTTGCTTGGAAAATTTCAACTAAACCTCAATGCGGATATAAAATCAGAATATACAACCCAAATATAGAATAATGAATAAACCCAAAGACTGGGTCTTTTCGGACCCGAGATTACAAAAAATGAAGCAGGATTATGCTGCTTACAAGGAGGAGGATTTTGAAGTTTGGCGGATTCTCTTTGAGAGACAGATTGTCAATCTTCCCAAAGCTGCTTCTAAGGCATATTTGGCAGGTATCAAAGAAATCAACTTCACTGCAGACAAAATTGCTGACTTTGAGGATGTCAACAGAAGGTTGGCAAATACCACAGGCTGGCAGATTCAGGTGGTTCCCGGATTGATTGATGATGACCTTTTCTTTGGTCTTATGAACAACAAAAGATTTTGTTCATCCACATGGCTAAGAAAAATGGAGCAGTTGGATTACCTCGAAGAGCCTGATATGTTTCATGATGCCTTTGCTCACATGCCGATGCTGACCAATCAGCCCTATGTGGATTTTCTCGAAAATCTAAGTGGCTTGGCTCTAAAACATATAAATAACAAATGGGCCATAGAACTGCTTTCGAGGATTTATTGGTTCACCATCGAGTTTGGCTTGATCAGAGAAGATGGAGAAGTCAAAATCTATGGTGCAGGAATTTTGAGTTCTGCAGGAGAAACCAAATACAGCCTTTCGGATATACCTGCACATTATGAATACGATGTTAAAAGGATTTTGAATACCCCTTATTGGAAGGATAAATTCCAGGACAAATACTTCATCATCGAAAGTTTTGAGCAGTTGTATGAATCCCTTCCGGAAATTGAGGCTGTTTTGGGGGAAATGGTGACGGAAGAAATGAATAAAAATTAAGAATGATGAATTCTGAATTTTTGTAAATGGTGAAAGGTAAAAGAAATTGAGAGGTTGGAATTACAGAACCCGTTGATTATTGGAAAAACTTATCTTTGTCACTTCGAACGCAGAGAGAAGTCTTTTGCATTTCAACCTCAAAAATAAAAATCTTTTAAAAACAAAATTCAGACACGGCTAAGGGATGTATCACATCTCAAATCTTATGTCTCACATCTCAACATGAAAGTAGCAGTAATCAAATACAACGCAGGCAATGTACAATCAGTCCTTTACGCTTTAGAGCGACAGGGGGCGGAGGCTGTGCTTACCGATAGTTTAGAAGAAATAGCCAAAGCTGACAAAGTGATTTTTCCCGGACAGGGAGAGGCGAGTACTGCTATGCGCTATTTAAAGGAAAAGCAGTTGGATCAATTGATTCCAAAT